>NZ_JBGCTX010000007.1:0-51240 GCF_041102755.1 Francisella sp. 19X1-34 | reverse complement strand
AACATAAAAAAATCATATATTACTTTTCAGTATATTTTAAACAATTTTAAAATTAATATCAGATTTCAACAGTCCCATAATGCTAATAGATATATTAGTAGTTTTGCTTGTTTTTGCATACAGATTAACCTTTTTTATTATATACCTGATATAGTGTGTTAGAGTCTTCTAAGATTCTATAACTGATAATTTTATTATTCTTTATTTCATAAATAGACATAGTATAAGTTTCAAAAATTTGTTTATTATGAGAAAATACCAACTCTATTTTGCCATATTCATAAACAAGATTTAGATTTTCACTAGCTGTTAAATCGATAGTAGTTTTGCTAAATGTGTCAACTTCGCCCTTAGTATTTTTAAAGTGCTCAATAATTGCTTCTTTACCAAAGTGAGAACCGCTCCAAGAGCCATTAATGCTATCAGTATGCCACTCTGCATTGTCATCTATGAGCTCTAAAGCTGCGTCTAAGTTACCACTTCTTTGTAGATTTAAAAATTCTTTAATAGTTTTGATATTTGATTTATTCATTTTAAACTCTAGTTTTGTTTTATTTCTGAGTAAGTTTAAATTACATTTATATATAAATAAATTGAATATTTTTTATTAAAATGTTAACTTATGGTTAACATTTTAGATGTTGAGGCTTGATGATTTTATACAGTTTTTATCAGTTTAAAGCCCTTAAATTCAATTATTGAAAGTAATAGAATTAAAGAGCCTTAGATAATTTCTTCTTTTTCCACCATCTCAATAGCTAAGTGGTTACAAGAAATATCAAGACTAAGTTTAGAAGTAAGTTACAAAATTGGCACTTTAGATTACTGTTACGTACTTTTAGAGTCCTATTTATACTTGGTAATATAAACTATAAACCAAAATAGAGGTAGGCCAGCTAAGATAATATAAGATATTATTAGTCCATTGTAGCCATATTGAGTTAAATAAGCTCCAAGACTACTAAATATAAATGCCGCAAGATTTTGTAGTAATCCCATAAAAGAAGCTGCTGTACCTCTTCTATGCGGATGTAGAGATAAAGCCTGGCTAATTATATTAGGCATACCGATTCCAGAGCCTATTGTGAAAATAAAGAAAGGTATTGCTAGTAACCATCCAGAAAGAGGTATATCAATAAATTTAGCTATTAAAACCACAATTGCAGCTATGACAAATAAGCTAACAGGGAGCATAAACATTTTTTTAAATTTAGCTCCACCTTTTAACAATCTCTTAGAGATTATTCCACCTAATATAAAAGCTATAGATATTGGAATAAAGAATAAACTAAATTCTTTTGTAGCAAAATGAAGCTTTGTTAATAAAAATGGAACTTGAGATAGATATACATATACAGAGATATACATAGAAGCACTTGTTAAAGCCAAAACCATAAATTTAGAGTCTTTAAGAAGGCTCTTATATTGATGGAATATAGCTATAATAATATGTTGTTGCTCAACTTTATGCTGTTTTTTATGAATACTCTCTGGCGGGTTCGGTAGTCTTACAGTTATCAAAAATAGTATAGCTGCTATTATAATTAGGACAATAAAAATTCCATACCATGCTGAGAATGTTAAAATTATTCCACCAAATATTGGTGCTAAAGCAGGCATTGAACCAATAAGTATAAAGCCAGTATTGATGATTTGTGTCGCTTGCTTCTCAAAATAGCTAAATGCTAGAACTTGCCATAAACATAATGCACTAGCAGCACTTAATCCTTGGATTAGACGGGCTATAAGGAAAGTTGAGATATTTGGTGAAAAAATAGCTATAAGGTTAGCAATAATGTATAGAGCAAGACCAAACGCTAAAACTTTTGAAGTCTTAATATGGTCTGAGAGAGTTCCATATACTGGAATACCAATAGCAAGCCCTAGCATATAAAAACTAACGGTTAGCCCCATACTTGCTTTTGTTGTTGCAAAGGCATGCTGTAACACAGGCATAGCAGGTAAATAGACATTAGCTGTTAGAATTGATAAAAAAGCGAGTGTATAAGTGAGAACTCTAATATTTTTACTCATGAAACTATTTTCCTGAAGCTTGTTTATGGTAAGTTTGGTATAGGTTGTTTGAATCTTCTAAAACTCTATAAGAAACTATTTTCTGATCTTTTACTTCATATATTGAGATTAGGTGTGTTTCAAAGAATTCTTTATTATGCTGAAAAGTACACTCTAGATAAGCATACTCATATACAAAATTAGTTTCTTCACTTGCAACTAAGTCGATAGGAGTTTTTTTAAATTCAGAAACAGAAGCTTTAATATTTGTAAAGTGTTTAATAATAGCTTCTTTACCGTGATGACTACCACTCCAAGGACCTTCAATACTATCACTATGCCAAGCAGCATTGTCATCTATTAGTGCTACTGCTTTTTCAGGTTGTCCAGTTTTTTGAAAGTTTAAGAAGTTTTTGATTATTTCAAGGTTAGTTTTAGTCATTTTATGAATCCACTTAAGTTTATTATTAGAGGGTAATCATAAACAATATTTTTTAGTACGTAAATTGAATAATTTTTATTGATATGTTAACTTATGGTTAATGTGTGGTGGAGAAAATTTTATATGTCGTATACGTTACATCAGCTTAGAGTTTTCATTTCGATTGTTGAGAATAAAAGTGTTAGAAAAGCTGCCGAGAATCTTTTTCTTACTCCTCCTGCTGTAACTAAACAGCTACAAAACCTAGAAGATATTATTGAGATTGAGCTTTTTGAAAGGAAAAATAATAGTCTTAGGCTGAATAGAAAGGGAAAGTGTTTTTACGATCTTATAAAATCAATAGTAGATAGAGTTGATGAAGTTAATAAACTAGAACTGCCTTTGTTAAGAAGTAAAAAATCAAATATCAAAATAGGAATGTCACCAATCTTTGAGCAGAGTGTATTTGATGGTATTAATAAGTGTATAGATCAAGGATTTTCATTTGAGTATGATTTGAAGGTTTATGAGAAACCTCGTTTGATAGAGATGTTAGAGAGTTATAGTATTGATGTTATATTGGCTGTAATTAGTGATGATGAGGTCCAAGATCTTAAAAATAAAGGTTTTAATGTCAGGTTATATCATAGAATTGATTTTGATATGTACGCTTCTAAAAAGCTTCTAAAGCGCTATGGAAACTTAGATACTGTCTTTAGAGAGTCTGCTTTGATTTTAGAGAGTAAACAGCGAAATAAATTTGGTTTATCAAACATAATAAGTTTTGATTGTTGCTTAAGTGTCTATAATGCTATTCTTCAAGGTGTTGGTTATGGTTTCTTACCAACTTTTCCATTAAAACCAGGTGAAAATGAAGATTTAGTCTGTATAGATAAAGGTGTGTCTTTAGGTAGTAGTTATAGTTATTTTGTTTATCGTACGAAAGAGCAGGATAAACTTAATATTATTAACGAACTTTTTAACTGATATCTCAGAGCAAAAAGTAGTAAGGTTCCTTTTGCTATGGTATTATGGTATCATCTTTTGTCTAAAATAGTAGACCAAAACTACTTCTTAAATTTATAGGGTCAAATATGAATTTCGAGCTTGCTAGAGAAAATATGGTTAAACAGCAAGTCCTTACAGAAGGACTTTCTTTGGATGGTGTTGCTAAAGTTATGGCGGATGTTCCTAGAGAAATCTTTTTGCCGAATCATTTACAAGGTTTAGCATACTGTGATACTGCGTTAACGATTGAAGATAGGTTATTAAGAAGTCCAATGCTTACTGCAAGGCTTATTGAGGCCTTAGATATTAAAGCTGGTGATAATGTCTTAAAACTTGGTCTTGAGTGTGGTTATCCAGCGGCGCTTTTAGCAAAGCTAGCTAAAAATGTTGAATTAATAGATTATGATGAGCAAAGACTTAGTCAGGTGAGACGACAACTTGCAAATATAGGAATCTATAATATTGAATTTAATAGTGCTGAATACCTTACTAATATCAAAAAAAATGAAAAGAAATACAATTGTATATATATATCAAATATCGTTGAAGAAGATGATATTGATAACAGCCTACTTGAACTTTTAGAGGTTGGTGGCAGAATTGTTTTTGTTATTCGAAATAATGTATGTGATAAAGCATATATAATAAAAAAAGTAGCTAATGAGAAGTTTGAGAAAAGCTTTCTCTTTGATACATATAATAAGTAAAGAACAATTATGAAAAAGCTTAGTATATATCTTGTAAGTTTTTTTAGTTTTTGCTTTGCATTGGCTAATGAAGATACGCCAGTTCCTAAATATAATGATGTCGGCAGACCAGTAGGAACTGATATAGCGTCAAATCCTTACAGTGTGAAGAAACAGTATATTAAAGCGGATGAAATAAAGAAAGGTAATCAGTTTTATGATCTAAAAAAAGCTGCTAAAGTTGCTATGGTTGGTCAAACTAAAGACAAGTTTTATAGTTTGATTGATATATATGAGTTAGCTGCTAAGCATAATGCTGAGTATCAAGCAGCAAGATCAACTTTTGCTGCAAATGTTGAGACTGTTCCTGCTGCTTTAGGTGCTTTATTACCACAAGTTGATTTTCAATATAATTTAAGAAGAGATTTGTATAATCAGTTTGGTGGGCAAGTCGATGATACTTCAAATCTTTTTAATTTCCAGGGATCTCAGGTGCTTTTTGACTGGAGTAAATGGAAAACCTATACTCAAGCAACCTATTTGCAAAAGTCTTATGCAATGATCTATGCTAAGGCCGAACAGACTTTGATTGTAAATACAGTTCAGGCATATTTTGAACTATTAAGAGCTGAGCAGGCGCTGCAGTTCCAGTTTGCCAACGAAGCTTGGAACAAAAAGTTATATCTAACACAAAAGTACCAGTATAACTCAGGAATGGTTTCTTATGCCGATTTTAAAACTACAGATGCACAATATCGTCAAGCAATTGCCGATAGAGTTAGTGCACAAAGAAGCCTTATTAATGCAAAAGCTGTGATGGCAAAACTTATTGGTAAGCGTATAAGCTCTATCCTTTATATTTCAAAAGACACTGAATTTGGAAATCCTATTCCAGATGATATTGATTATTGGCTAAATACCTCTGAGAAGTACAACCTTGATATTGCACAGAAAAAGTTTGAGTACCAAGCAGCTACTGAGGGTGTTGGTATAGAATGGGGTACTTTCTTTCCACAAGTTAACTTAACCGGTGGTATACAGATGCAGAGGAATAATCTTTCTGGAGATCCTGCACAAGTTGATTTAATACCTGCAAAGTTTGATGTTGCAAGTGTGGGAGGTAGTGTTAATTGGAATCTTCTTAGAGGTGGGTCTGATTATGCAAGACTTAAAAAAGCAAGCTATGATAATCAAGCTGCGGACTATGCTTTACTTCAAACAAAAAGGGAAGTTTATGCAGGCACAGTTCAAGCTTATCAAACAGTTGTTTTAGATGCAGTTAAGATAAAAGCATATAGAGAGTCTGTATACTCTGGTATTGCATCAGTGAAAGCTATATTAGAGGGCTTTGAAGCAGGGACTCAGACAATTGTTGACTTACTTAACCGTCAGGCTATTCTTGTCCAAGCTCAGCTTTCTTTTGCAGACTCAATATTTAATTATGTTGAGGATTATGTTGCTCTTAAACAATTCCAAGGTGGTCTTACATATAAGGATGTTGCCTATATTAATGCTATATTAGGTAAGACAGATATAATATCTGAGATAGCAACAGAATAGGTTTATTATTATGTCCAAAGTCTCAGTTTTTATTTTAGACTTTGAAAAATATCAAGTAGAGCAAGTTATATCATGGTTAGGTGATAGAGTCGAACGATCAAAACTTACTAGCGATCAAAAAATATTTTCACAATTTATTAGATACTTTGTTTTATCTGAAAAATTCTCCATATTAGAGCCGTTATTTGCATCAGAAAATGGTAAACCTTATCTATGTAATAGTGATATACACTTTAATATCAGCCATACAGCTAATAAGGTAGTAATAGCTGTTGCATACCAACAAATAGGTATTGATATCGAAGAAATATCTCAAAAACGCAAAGTTTTAAAAATAGCAAAAAGATACTTTAAGCATAACGAGTTTCTGGCCTTAGAGCAAAATAAAGATTTATATAAAGATTTTTATACGCTATGGAGTTTAAAAGAGTCTCAAGTTAAGAGAAACTCTCTAGGAATTGCAAAAGGTTTAGATAATGCTATATTTAAAAAGACTAATAGTAGCGATTGGGTTAGTGAAGATTATCCTAATGATTTTATAACAT
The DNA here is from genome assembly GCF_041102755.1 of Francisella sp. 19X1-34. Taxonomy (NCBI): domain Bacteria; kingdom Pseudomonadati; phylum Pseudomonadota; class Gammaproteobacteria; order Thiotrichales; family Francisellaceae; genus Francisella; species Francisella sp. 19X1-34. The sequence goes on along the minus strand of NZ_JBGCTX010000007.1, from coordinate 45,007 downwards.
TTTATTATAATGAGTTAGTAATATCAGTTTGCTGTGATAATATCAAGAATGAGATTTTTAGTTTATCTGAAATTGTTGATTTTAAGTTTAGAGAAATAAAAAAATAGAGGGGCGGTTATGGCGTTACATGGTAAAAAGAATATTGTAGATGATTTTGATTTTTTTGAGGAGTCATTGCCAAAAATTAGAATACCTGTAGGGTCACAAGATCCATTACAAACATATCAAGAGATAAAAGATGAGTTAATGTTGGATGGGAACTCAAAGCAAAATCTGGCTACTTTTTGTCAAACTCAAGTTGATGATTTCTCACATAAACTTATGGATGACTGCCTTGATAAGAATATGATTGATAAAGATGAGTATCCACAGACTGCAGAAATAGAGTCTAGGTGTGTAAATATTTTAGCAAACCTATGGAATGCTTCAGCAGAGGATACAGTTGGTTGCTCAACCACGGGCTCATCCGAAGCAGCAATGCTTGGTGGCATGGCAATGAAATGGCGTTGGCGCGATAAGATGAAAGCACAAGGTAAAGACTGCTCAAAGCCAAACCTTGTTACAGGACCTGTTCAAGTTTGTTGGCATAAATTTGCAAAATATTGGGATATTGAGCTTAGAGAAATACCAATGTCTAAAGACAATCTAATAATGACTCCAGAAGCAGTTATAGAAAGATGTGATGAAAATACAATAGGGGTAGTTCCTACATTAGGTGTTACATTTACAGGGCAATATGAGCCTGTTGAAGAAGTTTGTAAGGCTTTAGATAAGTTTGAGCAAGAAACTGGAATCGATATTCCTGTTCACGTAGATGGCGCTTCTGGAGGCTTCCTTGCGCCATTTATAGATCCTGAGCTTAAATGGGATTTTAGGCTACCTAGAGTCAAATCAATTAATGCATCAGGACATAAGTTTGGCCTATCACCATTAGGCGTTGGTTGGGTCATTTGGTCTGATAAAAAGTATTTACCTGATGATTTAGTTTTTAATGTGAACTATCTAGGTGGTAATATGCCTACTTTTGCATTGAACTTCTCTCGACCAGGTGGACAAATTGTTGCTCAATATTACAACTTTGTTAGATTGGGATTTGAAGGATATAGAAAGGTACATCAAGTTAGCTATGATGTTACAAAATATATTGCTAGTCAGCTTGATGATATGGGTATCTTTGACATTATCCATAGTGGCCAAGGAGGTATTCCTGCTGTGAGCTGGTCTCTTAAAGTGGGTAAGAATTATACTTTATTTGATATCTCTGAAAAAATTCGAGCAAAAGGTTGGCAAATAGCGGCCTACTCAATGCCTAAAGATAGAGAAGATCTTGTTGTTATGAGAGTTTTAGTTAGAAGAGGATTTACCTTTGATTTAGCTCAGCTTATGCTTCGAGATTTAAAAGTTGCGATTGATTCACTTGAAGGTAAAAACATAACTAGTGGAGCTAGCTTTTCACATTAGTTCTAAAAAGAGAAGGATCTAGTAGGGAGTCACAATTGAACACTATGAATATGAGCTTTTTAGCTCGGGTAGTCCATACTGTTGGATTTGAGGTTTTTGGAGTGGTTATTTTTACTCCAGTTGCGGTATATGTCTTAAATGAAAGTGTTTTTGATATTGGGTTTTTGGCTATAGTTATATCCTTGATAGCAATGGTCTGGAACCTTATTTATAATTATATTTTTGATTTTATAGAGAGTCGCTTTGGAGGACATAGATCAAAAAGAAATTTACTTATGCGAATAACTCACGCGATTTCATTTGAACTTGGATTGCTAGTAGTAACTTTGCCAATAGTAGCTTATTGGCTACATATGAGCATATGGAAAGCATTGCTTACAGATCTTAGTTTTGTTGTTTTTTATCTGATATATGCTTTTGTTTATAATTATATATTTGACAAAATATATTTTGGAATAGTTGTTTCTAATAAGAATCGTAGAAGTTAATTTAATTAAATTAGTTACCACAGAGTCGGTTAAATATTGTTATAATATTTTTGTTTGATAATTAAACTTTTTGGTGAATTATGTGTGGAGTAATTGGGGTTGCTGGACCAAATCAGGTTAGCTATGCATTGTTTTATGGTCTAAGTCTTTTACAACATAGGGGTCAAGATGCCGCAGGTATCGCAACTATGGATCAAGGACACTTTTTTATACGTAAGAATACAGGTTTAGTTAGTGATGTTTTTACGGATGAGAAACTTGAAAAGTCAAAAGGTAATATAGGTATTGGCCATGTAAGATATCCTACAGCTGGTAGCCTTGGTGCAGCTGATAGTCAACCTTTTTATGTTAACAACCCTCATGGAATTGTGTTTGCACATAATGGGAACCTAACGAATGTACCTGAATTAGCAAAGATGCTGCATGATATTGAAAGACGCCATTTAAACACAAGTTCAGACTCTGAACTTTTGCTTAACTTTTTTGCTTGTGGAATGAATAAGTCAAAGGGAGGAGCAACTATTCAAGCTGTGTATAAAGCAAGTGAGTTTGTATTTAAACATGCTAAGGGTGGTTATGCCTGTACAGCGATGATAGCTAACTTTGGTTTAGTAGCATTTAGAGACCCTTACGGTATCCGCCCATTAGTGCTTGGTGTCAAAGATTATGATAACGGTGAAAAGGCATATATGGTTGCTAGTGAAAGTGTTTCCCTTGATATTTCTGGGTTTAAGGTGTTACGAGATGTGGAGCCTGGTGAAGTAATTATTATTACAGAAGATATGAAGGTTCATTCAAAAATATGTGCTAAGAAACCTATTTTGGCGCCATGTCTGTTTGAGTATGTATATTTTGCTCGCCCGGATAGTATTATGAATGGAGTTAGTGTTTATCAAGCAAGAGTAGATGCTGGTAAAGCACTAAGTAGAAGAATTATAGAAGCTTGGAAAGACAAAGATATTGATATTGTGATACCTGTTCCTGAAACAGGTAGAGCATCAGCACAAGAAATAGCGACAGCTTTAAGAGTCGAGTATAGAGAAGGATTTGTAAAAAATAGATATATAGGTAGAACATTCATAATGCCTGAGAATGTTGATAGAAAGAATTTTGTTAGAAGAAAGCTAAATCCAATTCCTGCAGAGTTTAAAGATAAAAATGTATTATTAGTAGATGACTCAATTGTACGAGGTACAACGTCTAAGCGCATTATCGAGATGATCAGAGATCTAGGTGCTAAATCAGTATACCTAGCATCTGTATCGCCAGCTGTATGTTATCCAAATGTTTATGGTATAGATATGCCGGTTAAATCTGATCTTATTGCTCATGGTAAATCTTTAGAAGAGATCCGCCAATGGATTGGTGTTGATGGACTTATATATCTACCATTAGCCGATCTTAAAGAGATTGTTCAAAAGCAAAACCCTGATATAACTAAGTTTGAGGATAGTGTTTTCTCTGGTAATTATATTACAGGTGATGTTGATGACGCTTATTTAGATGAGCTTGAAAGACACAGAAAAGAATTAAAAGAGTTAGAAAAGAAATACAAAGGATTTGATAGCTAATGATTAAGATTTTTAAAGGTTTAAGTGCATTATCTCCATTTAGAAGGAAAAAGGTTTTAGCAGATGCTAAAAAAATATCTAATAAGGTCGAGTCTATTTCTGCTGAATATATTCATGTAGTCGAAAGCTCTCAAGATCTTAGTGGCAAGCAGGTAGAGATTATAAGCTCATTGCTTAATTATAATAGAGAATATGGTTCAGTTAAGCCACAGGGACATACTTTTATTACAGCTCCAAGAATTGGCACAATTTCGCCATGGTCATCAAAAGCTACGGATATTATCAAAAATACTGGTATTGATGCAGTTAAAAGAGTTGAGAGAGCAGTTCTTTTTGGTGTCGAGGGAAATATTTCCGAGACTGAATTAAAAGAGATAGAAGACCTTGTCCATGATCGTATGGTTGAAGAGGTTTTTGTTTGTGAAAAAGATCTTCAGCGTTTATTTGATGTTACAGCTCCTAAAGAGTTAGAGTTTGTCAATGTTTTAGGAAATGGTGCCGAAGCTATCAAAGATGCGGATAAAAAGCTTGGTTTAGCTCTAAGTGAGCAAGAGATTGATTATTTAGCTGATGAATATACAAAGCTTGGTAGAAACCCTACAGATACTGAGCTATATATGTTTGCTCAAGCGAACTCTGAGCATTGTAGACATAAGATTTTTAATGCAAAGTGGACTATTGATAATCAAGAACAAGATAAATCATTGTTTAAAATGATCCGTAATACCACTGAGAAATCGCCAAAAGGTGTACTTTCAGCTTATAAAGATAATGCTGCTGTGATAGAGGGTACAACGGCTCAGAGGTTTTATTCAAATACACAAACTGGTATTTATAGCTTCAATCAAGAAGAAGTTGATATTTTAATGAAGGTTGAGACTCATAACCATCCTACAGCTATTGCACCATTTAGCGGTTCAGCAACTGGTATTGGTGGTGAGATTCGTGATGAGGGTGCAACAGGTCTTGGAGCTAAGCCAAAGGCTGGTTTAACTGGTTTTACAGTTTCAAATCTTAACATACCAGGTTTTGAACAAGCTTGGGAATGTAATAAGTATGGTAAGCCTTATCATATCGTAACACCGCTACAAATCATGTTAGAGGCTCCAATAGGTGGAGCTCATTATTCAAACGAGTTTGGTCGCCCTAATATAAATGGTTATTTCCGTACTTTTGAGCAAGAAGTCAATACATCTACAGGTAAAGAGATGTTTGGTTATCACAAACCAATTATGATTGCTGGAGGTATGGGTAATATCAAGAGAATGCATGTTGAGAAAGGTGATATCAATGTTGGTGCTAAACTAATTTGTCTTGGTGGACCTGCAATGCGAATAGGTCTAGGTGGTGGTGCTGCGTCATCTGTAGTATCTTCTGATACTAACTCAGAGCTAGATTTTGCTTCTGTACAGCGTGATAATGCTGAGATGGAGCGTCGTTGCCAAGAAGTGATAGATAGATGCTGGCAAATGGGTGAGCATAACCCTATCACATTTATCCATGATGTTGGTGCCGGAGGTATTTCAAATGCGTTTCCTGAACTTGTTAAAGATGGTAATGTTGGTGGTCATTTTGAGCTTAGAAAAGTAAATGTTGGCGAAGAGGGGCTTTCTCCGCTAGAAATATGGTCAAATGAGTCGCAAGAAAGATATGTACTATCTGTAGATTCTGAATCACTAGAGCTTTTTGGACAGCTGTGTAATAGAGAAAGATGTCCATTTGCAGTTATCGGTGAGGCAATCTCTGAAAAGCATATTACGCTAAATGATGAATATTTCGATAATAAGCCTGTTGATTTACCAATGGGGTTATTATTTGGTAATACACCACAAATGCATATTGATGTGAAAACTGTCAAAGTTGAGCAAGAAGCTTTTGATACAAGTGCTATTAAACTTGATGATGCGATTGAAAGAGTACTAAAAGTACCAGCTGTAGCTTCTAAATCTTTCTTAATTACAATTGGTGATAGAAGTATTACAGGCATGGTTGCACGTGATCAGATGGTTGGCCCATGGCAAGTTCCTGTTGCTGACTGTGCTGTGACAACTGCTACAGTGGATAGCCAAGCAGGTGAAGCTATGGCTATGGGTGAGAGAACACCTGTTGCAACTATAAATGCAGCTGCCTCTGGTAGATTAGCAATTGCTGAGACTGTAACAAATTTATTAGCTTCTGATATTGAGAAACTAAGTGATATTCGCCTATCTGCAAACTGGATGGTTGCTGCAAATCAAGGTGATGAAAACCAAAAGCTATATGAAGCTGTAAAAGCAGTTGGTATGGAGTTTGCACCAGAGTTAGGTATTGCAATCCCAGTTGGTAAAGATTCAATGTCAATGAAGACTAAGTGGTCAGATAATGGTCAAGCTAAATCAGTAACATCACCTTTATCATTAGTAATTTCAGGTTTCTCGCCTGTGATAAATGCGCGTAAGACTCTTACACCAGTTATAGTTGATGATAATGCTACAACTTTATTGCACATTGATCTATCAAATGGTGCTGGTAGACTTGGAGCTTCATGTTTAGCACAAGCTTATAACCAGGTTGGTAATGTTGCACCGGATGTTGAAGCAAGTAAGTTGAAAGTGCTATTTGAAAATATCACTAAACTAAAAGCTGAAAATAAAATCTTAGCATATCATGATGTGTCTGATGGTGGTGTATTTGCAACTCTAGCTGAGATGGCTTTTGCAGGGCGTAAAGGTTTAGACATTAAATTACAAACTCAAGATATATTGGCAAAACTTTTTGCTGAGGAAGTTGGAGCTGTTATCCAAGTTAAAAATAGTGATGTAGCATTAGTTGAAGAGATGTTCAGAGATACTCAAATTCACCTGTGTGCAATAGCTAAGTTAAGCTCTAGTGATGAGCTAAATATATTTGCAAATGGCGAGAAAGTATACTCAAATACACGTGTAAACTTACAAAGATGGTGGGCTGAGACTTCTTATCAAATTCAATCAATCCGTGATAATAGTGAGTGTGCTCAACAAGAGTTTGATAGTATTTTAAATATTAGTGATAAGGGTATCCATGTTGAGGCGACATTCGATCTTGAAGAGGATATTACAGCTAAGTTTGTCAATGTTGAGAAGCCAAAAGTTGCAATCCTAAGAGAGCAGGGTGTTAATGGCCAAGTTGAGATGGCAGCAGCATTTACTACAGCCGGTTTTGAGGCTCATGATGTCCACATGTCAGATTTACATGCTGGGCGTGTAACTTTGGCAGATTTCAAAGTATTAGTGGCTTGTGGTGGTTTCTCGTATGGTGATGTTCTAGGTGCTGGTGGTGGCTGGGCAAAGAATATCCTCTTTACAGAGAAGTTAAGAGATGAGTTTAGCAAATTCTTTGGTCGAGATGATACTCTAGCACTAGGTGTGTGTAATGGTTGTCAAATGCTTGCACAGCTTAAATCGCTAATCAAAGGTGCTGAAAATTGGCCGATATTTATTAAAAATAAATCAGAGCAATTTGAGGCTAGAGCTTCTATGGTTGAGATTCAAGAGTCTGACTCTATTTGGTTTGCTGATATGGCAGGAACAAAAGCGCCAATTGCGGTAGCTCATGGTGAAGGTCGTCCATTATTTGAAAATGATAGTCAGCAACAAGCTATGCTAACAGGCTCTCAAGTAGCTCTTAAATATATTGATGGGCAAGGTCAAACAACTGAGATGTATCCATATAATCCAAATGGCGCAGTAGATGGTCTAACAGCTGTCACAGCTCTAGATGGTCGTGTCCTTGCAATGATGCCACATCCAGAGCGTGTCTATAGAGCGATTACAAACTCGAATATCCCAGCAGAGTATGACGAATATTCTGTATGGATGAGAATGTTTAGAAATGCTAGGAAGTGGGTTGGGTAAACTACTCTGTCAGTCTGCGACTGCCATCCCTTCATAAATGAAGGGGAATTACTGTAAGTTAAAATTGAGTTTACTATTTAATCTATTCATTTATATTGTGATAAAATACTAATGGAGTATTTGAAAACATAGTTTTTGAGCTGCTCATTTTTACTGAAAATATTGAAGTTAACCCTGAAGAGGGTGCTGTCGAAAATGTAACGGTGAAGATTATTGATTTAATAACTATAGTCGTTCCCATGAAGATAAGGATCTCTTAAATAGTTAAGAGATCCTCGCGTCAAGCACGAGGATGACCGCGTTTCTTGACATAAAAACCCTCTTCACTAACAGCGAAGGGGAGTTCTTATGATTAGAATCAAAAATGATAACCTATTAGTAGAGATTAGTGAATTAGGGGCAGAAGTCAGAGCTGTCGTAAATGTTGAAACAGATCATCAATATATGTGGTCTGGAGATGGCCGTGTTTGGGCAGGTGTCTCACCTGTACTATTTCCAGTGGTTGGTAAATCAATAGATAATAAGATCAAATATCAAGGCAAAGAATATCCCATGGGTAATCATGGCCTTGCACGCCATACTGTATTTGATATTGTTTTACATGATGAAAATGCTGTTGTTTTGGCAATGCAAACCACTAAAGATAATTATCCGTTTAAGTTAAGGTTTGAGGTTACGTATACTCTAGAAGGTAATGAACTTATCACTAAGTATAATATTATAAACTTAGGTGAAGACGTTGCATCATGTGGCTTTGGAGCTCACCCAGCATTTGCTTGTCCTTTTGATACTAAGCATGAGTTTAGTGATTATGAAATAACATTCTCAGAGCAGAAATTAGATTTTCATACCATTACATCTGAGGCTTTTTATACTGGAGAAATCAAACACTTCAAACTATCAAAAGTTGAGTTAGATAATCATACATTTGATAATGATGCATTAGTATATAGTGAATTTTCAGACAAGAAAGTCAGATTATCTGAAAAAGGTTCAGATAGATATATCGAAGTATCATTTGATGGTTTTGAATACCTTGGACTATGGTCGAAGCCAAAAGCTAATGCTCCATATATATGTATCGAGCCATGGTGTGGTAGAAGTGATACATTAGGCATGGATCTTGATATTGAGTATCGTATAGGTAATGTTGATATTGAACCTCAGCAAAACTTTTCTCGATCATATACAATAGAGTTCGGATATTAAGTTTTAAAGTGAAACAAAATTTTAAAAGGAGGAGTAGTGTTAGCTAATACTATAGGAATTAGCGGTGATTTACTTGTAATAATAGCTTTTTTCTTATTGCAAATAAATCGCGTTAAATCTAATGATTTAAGCTATTTGTTATTAAACATATTAGGGTCCTGTGGGGTCTTGTTTTCATTAGTTTATCATTGGAATTCACCAGCTTTTATAATAGAGGGGGCTTGGGTTGCGATTAGTGCTTATGGGATATATAACTACTTTAGAGACAAGAATATTAAATCTTCAACTTAGCTATCTTTATGAGTAATATTTTGAAGAGTTTCTATATAGCGAGCGTTTAAGGCAAAGTTGTTATACTCAGGGTTTTTAACAGGGATTAGAGAGTAGATAGACATTTCTTTTTTTACAGCGCCTATATTTTTACAATCTATCTCATTTGTGAGGATTTTGATCTTTTTATCATTAAGAGGAGTTATAGTTTCAGATATGATATTTAGACAGCCTTCATATTTATGATTATTAACTTTGATACTAGGAACTTCTTTATGAACAATTAGTCTTTCTCTAACATAACCAAACTTTTCTGGGTGTTGCATATTTACTTCACGGTTAAGTAGTAACTTCTCAGGAAGTAAGATACTACTATCTTTATAGAAATTATCGGTTACGCGAACAGTACCTTTAAAGAAAAAAGAACCTTTATCAATTGTATAATGCATATTATATTTATTGATTATCTTGCCTGAAGAGTTAAAAATTTTGGTAGTGTATGAGCATTTTGATTTATCTGCATTGCAGCTATCTACTGTTATATCGAAGAAAATACTCTTTTTGGTATCTAGATCAGTCCGCTTATAGTGATATGTTGTACCAATATTTCTGGAAATATAGTTACTTCCTTTGAAAATTGGCCCATTATATGTTGAGCAACTTATTAGCAGAAAAGTCATCATAATTAATGCTAATAAGTTTTTCATTATCTTTTTGAGTTAAGGTTTTTTTACTGATGATAATAGGCTTTTGTAAACTGTAGGTTTTTCTGAGCCATGAGTTTCCTTGAAAATTTCTTTTACTAAGCCGACCCCTTTACAATAAACTTCTTGGCTTTGTGTGTTTATTGTTTGATTCTCCAGTTTTATGTTTGATTTAGCTTCAAGCTCGATACAGTTTTTATATTTATTATTATTTACAGTGATTTCTGGGATTTGTTTAGTAAACTCATAGGAATTTGTATATTTACCGTTTGCATTTGAAGAGTTTTCTTTTCTTACCTTATTAAACTCAATGTTCGCTGGTAGTAATAAAGTTTCTTTGTCCAAGTTAGGATACTTGATGTACACGGCACCATTTTTTATATCGTATGCATATTTAGATTCTGAGCCATCTATTTGGTCTTTAACATGATCCTTTATTCTACTAACATAGTTACATTGTGTACGTTCATCATTACAATTTTTTATTTTAGTTCGGATTGAGAAGTTATCATTGTCATTTGCCTCAACTCTTTGATAGATATAAGTTGTCCCTGGTTGAGTTGAAATATAGTCACTTCCTTTTAAGTTAGAGCTATAACCAAGTGTTACAATACCAATAAGAGCTGTAGAAATAAGTATATGCTTTTTCATATAAGTTGCTTCCTAATTTATCTACGTTTGACTTTATCATATTTATTATAAAATCGGTATTTATAACTAAATAATTGATCAGAAATATTCACTTAATAAGTTAAATTTATAAGAAAAATTGAGTTGCATTGGATAATCTAAACAAGCTTTTGAGAATATGATAAATAGGTTGACAATAAGGCTCTATTTGAGAGAATTAAAGGTATATAGATAGTTTATCAAGATTTTAGTTGTATGCTGGTGCTTTAGTCATTTTGCCTAGAGTATTCATGTATGTGATTGCTTATGATTTATCAAATAGGGATAGTGAAATGATAAAAAGGTATGATGTAGCGGAAATTTCAAAAATATGGGCAGATGAAAATAAATATCGTAAGATGCTTGAAGTTGAGCTAGCTATTTTAGAAGCTTTGGAAGATAAGATGGTTCCAAAAGGAACAGCAGCAGAGATTCGCTCTAAAGCAGAGATCAAACCAGATAGAGTTGATGAAATAGAAAAAGTAACAAAGCACGATATCATTGCTTTTTGTACTTCAATAGCAGAGCAGTTTACTGCTGAGACTGGCAAGTTTTTCCATTTTGGTGTGACATCATCAGATATTATTGATTCAGCTTTGAGTTTACAAGTTCGCGAGTCTTTAGAGTTTGTAGTTAAAGATCTAGAAGCTTTATGTGATTCATTGTTAATAAAAGCTCAAGAAACAAAAGAAATCATCACTATGGGAAGAAGTCATGGTATGTTTGCTGAGCCAATGAGCTTTGGTCAGAAGTTTTTGGGAGCATATGTTGAGTTTAAACGTAGACTAAAAGATCTTAAAGAGTTCCAAAAGGATGGACTAACTGTACAGTTCTCAGGTGCAGTTGGTAATTATTGTATCCTAACAACAGAAGATGAGAAAAAAGCAGCTGATATTTTAGGATTACCTGTAGAAGAGGTTTCTACTCAGGTTATTCCAAGAGATAGAATAGCTAAGCTAATCTCAATCCATGGACTTATAGCTTCAGCTATTGAGAGATTAGCTGTTGAGATTAGACACTTACATAGAAGTGATGTTTTTGAAGTGTATGAAGGCTTTTCTAAGGGTCAGAAAGGTTCTTCAACTATGCCACATAAGAAAAACCCAATTTCGACTGAAAACTTAACAGGAATGGCTAGAATGCTTAGGTCACATGTATCTATAGCTCTAGAGAATTGTATCTTGTGGCATGAAAGAGATATTTCTCACTCATCAGCTGAGCGTTTTTATCTTCCAGATAACTTCGGTATAATGGTTTATGCATTACGTAGAATGAAAAATACAATTGATAATCTTGTAGTTCAGAAAGATATTATCGAAGATAGAGTTAGAAGTACTAGTGCTTATTTATCAAGCTTTTATTTGCATTTCTTAGTGGCAAATACTCCATTTATGCGCGAAGATTGTTATAAGATCGTTCAACAAGTAGCTTTTGATCTTAAGTCAGGAGAGTCTTTCTCTCAGAACTTACAAAAAGTTATGCAAGATGAACATAATATTGTTCTTGATATTCCTGAGATGGATTTTGAAGGGATCAAAAAAACTTATTTAAAAGAAATAGATAATGTTTTTGAGAGAAGTGTCCGATAAGTAAATTATTCTAATAATAAAAAATATTAAAGTTGTGCTAGTTTAAAATTATTGCCTATTAAGATATGAGAGTGATAAGATTTTCATATTTAGATTCATTATCTGTAATTATATGGATTTCTTTTTCAGACATTTAAACTTGGATAGTGAGAGTGTTATATCTTCTAGCTCTAATGAGTTTTATTCTTACAAAACTTTATTTGCTAATATAATACAAGCAAGCCATTACTTCAAAAAAAATAATATTACAAATATTGTTTTTTGTGTTAAAAATAGTTACGGCTTTCTATATTCTTTCTTAGGTGCTTTGCATGCAGGGGTTGATGTTTCAATCCTACATGCTGATTACCCATATGAGACTATACTTTCGGTTGCTTCAAAGTTAGAAACAGATTTGGTGGTTTATGATAATTATGATGAGAAGATATTATTCAGAGGGTTTGATATTGAATCGATGTTTCAAGTCACTAGAAATATAGAGTCAGGAGAGTCTAACTATTCATTTAAACGTGAGTTTCACCAGGCAAGTAAAAAAGGACAGATAATCTTGGGTTCTTCTGGAACAACTGGTGAGCCTAAACTTATAAAGCATGATTTTAAAAGCTTAATTAGCACAATAAAATCATACACTAAAGTATTATCCATCAATTTTAGAGATCAGTGTATCATTGCTAGAGCAATGAGTCATATCTCTGGTTTAGGAGAAGTCATATCATGCGTTCTTGCAGGCTGTTCATTTTTAATATTAGAAGATTTAAACAGTACGAGTATTATTGAAAATATTATTAGTTATAAGCCGTCGTATATATCTTTGTCACCATCAGTTGTTTATGAGTTATTAGCTAAAGCAGAACATAATATAGAGTTAAGACGTATATTTAATAAAACACGCAAGGTTCGTGCTGGAGGAGGTTATATCTCTGAGGATATTATAACCAGGTTTTATGAATGCTTTAGGGTTAAGTTAGAAACCTTATATGGTGCAACAGAGTGTAGTCCCATAATGTATAATTATCAAAAAAATGATAAAAAAAAGGCATCTCTAGGTAAACCTATAGATGGTGTTAATGTCAAAATATTAGATAAATATAACCTTCAAAAGGTCAAGGATGGGGATGTTGGTGAACTCTATATCCAATCTGAATCTTTATTTAAATCTTATCTATCGGGTAGTACAAATATTATTGCTAATCAAGATGATTGGTATTGTACTCAAGATCTAGTTAGGAAAGATGAGGACGGTTATTATTGGTTTATTAGTAGAGCAAATGATCTGATACAAAAAAGTAATGAAAGTATCTTTCCAATTGAAATAGAGGAGGCAATGATTAAACATGATAAAATTGTCTCATGTGTCACTGTAGCCAAATCAGATTTTGTTTATAATTTTGTACCTGTTGCGTGGTATAAAACTAAAGATCATATCCCTTTAAGTAAAGAAGATTTACTTCAGCATTTATCAAAATATATTAGAAAATTTATTATGCCTAATATATTCCATCATTGTATTGAGTTCCCGATGTTGTCTAATGGTAAAGAAGATAGAAAAAAGATAGCTAAAATTAGTGAGTCATTAATTTAAAGAGTACTTTATGTTATAGGAGCATTTATATCTAACGTTTGATTAGCTTATCATTATATTTATGTTAATGAAAAAGTCTCTTTTGAGTAGTTGCTTGTGAATACCTATTAACAAAAATTAATTATTTCAAAGTAGATTTTATTATAATATATACTATACTAAAGAAGTATAATTCATGATAGTAATTTACTATGTTATATAAACAAATAAAAACTGTACTAAAGATACCAAAGCATACTGTATATACTCTTATTATATACAGTTTATTGTTAGGTTTTTTATCTCTTACAATACCTGTATCAGTACAGACTTTGGTTAACTTGGTTGGAGTTAGTCTATCTATTAGGCCTGTTATATCTCTTATTACTATATTATTTATACTTTTAACAGCAGCCTTTTTTGTTAGAATTTTTCAGCTAAAATTAGTTGAGGATATTCAGCGTAAAGTTTTTGTTGAGACTGTGTTAAGGATTGTTTCAGCTATTCATAAAGTTGATTTTGATAAATTAAAAAGAATAAATGTTCGCGAAAAAATTAATAGAACGTTTGAGTTAAAATTTTTACAAAAGTCAGTATCTGTGATTTTTATTATCTTACTTGATATTTTTCTACAGACTTTATTTTGCGTGATAATTTTAGCATTTTATCATCCGTTATTTTTAGTGTTTGATATATTGCTTGTTACATGTATATTGCTTACCATATTTATTCCACTAAGAGCGGGCTATGAGGCTGGCCTTAAAGAGTCTAATGCTATATATGATGTTGTTTATTGGTTTGAAGAAAAAACAGCAGAGTTTTTATCATTTCGTCAGCTCCCTAAAGATAGTTCTGTAAATAAGGTTGATACTAAATTATGTACTTATATAGATAGTAGAAAGAATTTCTTTAGTGTTATTTTTAGACAGCATGTTTATATTGGTTTGACATATATTTTTATTAATATTTTACTTCTAGGTATCGGAAGTTATTTAATAATAAATGGTCAGCTTTCTATAGGGCAGTTAATTGCTGCAGAGTTGTTGGTAAATATAGTTCTATTAGGATTATTAAAGTTTAGCCAGTATTTATATGATTGTTATGGTTTCTTAGTAGCAACTAGAAAGATATTGGATCTTTTAGAAATATCAGATCAGCAAGAAGTAGCGCATGAGCATGATAGTGCAGAATTTACTGATAAAGTAGATCTTTTAGAGATTAATTTAGGCGATGATCAGAAATACTGTTTTGATTTTAGTAAAAATCACTTAAATAAGTTATCTTTATCCACCCATGCAGCACAAGCCTTATTAAGCTCTTTCTTCGGTGATACACTAGATAAAACAGTCAAAGTTAATGGCATATGTATTAGAAATTATAGGAAAGATCATGTTAGTGATAATGTCCATATTGCTAGCGGTATAGAGGTGGTTGCAGGTACGGTACTAGATAACCTATGTGATGATTTCTCTCAAGAGAAATTAAAATATTTAAATCAGTTGTTAAAGATGTTTGATATTAGCTTTCTTGAGGAAAAGTTTGATAAGCTTATAGATTCTCAAACAATTAAATATAATGTTGTTTTTGATAGTGAAGTTGTACTAAAAATGAATATCATAAGAGCTATTTTAAAAGATCCAAAGCTTCTTGTATTGATAGATACCTATGGATTAGCTAGTAAAAATAGTAACTTCACAATTACACAAATTTTAGAGAAGTTGGATATACCAACATTAATAATATCTATTGACTAAAGAGGGTAACTATTTCAATGCAGCTAAAGTCATACGCAATGCTAAAAAAGGATCCTAGTTTTAAGAAGATAATTTTTTTAGTATTGTTAAGTATTATTGTTGTCGGAGTCGTTTTGGGAATGATACCATGGCAACAAACCGTCGATGGTTATGGTGATGTTACAACGTTATCGCCATCAGAAAGACAGCAAAATATCTCTGCTCCTATTGGTGGGAGACTAGGTAAATGGTATGTCTTTGAAGGTGATAGAGTTAAAAAAGGCGATCCTATAGTAGAGGTTCTAGATTTAGATCCAGAGGTTGTATCTAGGTTAGAAGATGAGAAGGCTGCTATAGAGTTAGGTATAAAATCTATAAAGCTAGCTATTAAAAATACTAAAAAAAATATTGAAAGGCATAAGTATCTTGTAACAAAAGGTGCAAGTACCGAGAGAATTTATGAGCAAGCTCAAATGGAAATGGTTAACTATACCAAGGATTTAGCTAAAGCAAATGTTGATTTAGCCAAGGTAAAAGTTCAAATAGCTCGCCAACAGAGTCGTTTAGTAAGAGCTCCGGCTGATGGTGTTATTGTTGATCGGATCCATGGTATTGGCGGTGTTATTGTCAAAGATACTGATGTTTTAGCAACAATTGTACCAGATAGTAAGTCTCGAATAGCTGAGATATGGTTAAATAGTATGGATATTCCATTGGTGAGTGTCGGTGATAAAGTAATGCTTCAATTTGAAGGTTGGCCTGCAATTCAGTTTAGTGGCTGGCCTCAAGTTGCTATAGGAACTTTTGAAGGTGAAATTATATTTATTTCTCCTCAGAATAATGCTCAAGGTCAGTTTAAGATTTTTGTAAAACAAAGTGGATCTCGTGATTGGCCATCTCCAGATGTACTTAGGTTAGGTACAAAAGTTCATGGTTGGGTACTGCTAAATAATGTTAGTTTAGGTTATGAGTTATGGCGTAGGTATAATGGTTTCCCAATAAACTTAAATAGTAGCGAACTTCACATAGGCATTGATAAAAATAAGCAGGTTAAGAAGCCAATGACTATTAAAGAGCAAGTAAACAGTCAACCATCGAATATAAAATAACCTTTGTATGTCTTTCTTTATTTTTATGAGTATCTTATAATTTTAAGGGTATTCTTAGATAATTTATTTAGGTGTTTTAAATGGATAAAAAATTAGTACAGCATATTGCTAAGCTATCTAGCTTTGACTTAACAGATACACAGCTAGAACAGTATACCCAAGATCTTACAAATATCTGTGAGATCCTAGATACGGTCAAGGATTTTGACGCCCAAGGTGTCAAGCCTATGGTTTCACCTATTACCATGGATTTTAAATTTCGAGAAGATATTCCCCAAGATCAGGATAATAGAGCAAGTTTTGATAAGTTTGCTTGTGAAGTTGTTGATGATTACTTCATGGTGCCACAGGTTGTTAAATAGGTTTAGTTATGTCATATATTAAAAAATTAAGAGCTCGTCTAGATAATGGCGAGATAACTTCAGTTGAGCTAGCTAAGCAATATTTAGCTAAAATAAAAGATCAAGATAAACAGATAAATTCTGTGATTACTTTATGTGAAGAGCAAGCGATAAAAGAAGCTAAAGAGGCTGATAGTATTATATCCGAAGGTAAGCAAGGACTATTAACAGGTATTCCTATTTTGCATAAAGATCTTTTTTGTACTAAAGATATAAAAACTACAGCAGCATCAAAAATGTTAGATAATTTTGTTGCTCCTTATGATTCTACAGTAACCAAAAACTGTAAAGATCAAGGTATGGTAACTTTGGGTAAACTTAATATGGATGAGTTTGCTATGGGCTCTACGAATGAGCATAGTTATTATGGTGCTGTAAGTAACCCTTGGGACTTAGAAAGAGTGCCAGGAGGATCTTCAGGAGGCTCTGCCGCTGCTGTTGCTGCAGGGTTTGCACCAGTTAGCACAGGCTCTGATACAGGAGGCTCTGTTAGACAACCAGCTAGTTTTTGTGGCTTGACAGCAATGAAGCCAACATATGGTAGTACATCTAGATTTGGTATGATCGCTTTTGCATCATCTTTTGATCAGGCTGGGATATTTGGCCACTATGCTGAAGATGTCGCTATTATGTTAGATACTATTGCTGGTGAATGTGAATTTGATTCTACTTGTGTTGGAGCAGAGGAGAATCTATTTACTAAAGATTTAGAGAAAGATATTGCTGGGAAGGTAATAGGTGTAGATGAAAGTTTGATTAAAGATTTACCTACACAAGTTCAACAAGCAGTGAAAAAAACTTTAGAAAAGCTTAAAGAGCTAGGTGTTAAGATTAAATCTGTAAAAGTACCAGATTTAAAAGAGGCTTTATCAACTTATTATATTATTACTCCAGCTGAAGCTGCGGCTAACTTAGCTAGATATGATGGTGTTAGATATGGCTATCGTAACTCTGAAGCTAAGAATTTAGATGAACTATATAGAAAATCGCGTACAGATGGTTTTGGTGAAGAAGTTAAGCGTAGAATTATGATAGGCAACTATGTATTAGCATCTAGCCAATATGATTCATACTATAACAAAGCTCAGCAGCTACGTAGAATGATGACAGATGAAATTAATAAAGTATTTGCTGAAGTTGATGCTATATTTATGCCAGCATCTCCAAGTGAAGCTTTCAAAAAAGGTGATAAGCTAGATCCTGTTTCGGCTTACTTATCTGATATTTACACAATTACTGCAAATATTTCTGGTTTACCTGCTATATCATTCCCAATCGGTTTTGCAAATGGTCTACCTGTGGGTGGGCAGCTTATGGCAAAAGCATTTAATGATAATGTTTTGACACAGATTGTGACACAGTATCAAAAGCATAATGATGTAGAAGAATTTATTTTAGAGCAAGCGAGGATTTAATAGTGAATTGGGAAATGGTAATAGGACTAGAGGTCCACATTCAGTTAAGTACTAAATCTAAGCTTTTTTCAACTTCTGCGACAGAGTATGGTCAACATCAAAATACACAAGCAGCATTTTTAGATTTAGGTTTACCAGGAACTTTACCTGTAGTAAATAAAGAAGTTATTCGTAAAGCAGTAATGTTTGGTTTAGCTGTTGATGCAAAAATTTCAAAGAATAGTTTCTTTGCACGTAAGAATTATTTTTATCCAGATTTACCAAAAGGATATCAGATAAGTCAATCAACAAACCCTATAGTGCAAGAGGGTAGGCTAGATATTGAGACCTCAAAAGGGCAGAAAACTATTCGTATAGAAAGGGCTCATTTAGAGGAGGATGCTGGTAAGTCTTTACATGGTTATGTTGTTGGGGAGACAGGTTTAGATTACAATCGAGCTGGCACGCCACTTTTAGAGATTGTGACATATCCTGATTTTAGGTCAGCTGAAGAAGTAGTTGTGTATTTGAAAAAGCTACATCAATTAGTTAAGCATCTGGGGATTTGTGATGGTAATATGCAAGAAGGGTCATTTAGATGTGATGTAAATCTATCTATTAGACCAGAAGGACAATCAGAGTTTGGGACACGTGCTGAGCTAAAAAACATTAACTCATTTAGATTTATTGATAAAGCTATTGAGCATGAGTATGCTCGTCAAATAGCTGTATTAGAATCAGGGGGAAAGGTTATGCAAGAAACTCGCCTTTATGATGCCGATGCTAATGAAACACGTCCAATGCGCGCAAAAGAAGATGCTTTTGATTATCGTTACTTCCCTGATCCGGATCTTCTGCCTTTGATAATTACAGATGAATATATTGAAAGTATCAGAAAGCAAATGCCTCTTAGACCAGAGGAGCGAGAAGCACTATACCGTGAGCATTTAGTTGAGCAACAGGTGGAGTTCTTGCTATCAAATCTTGAGATTGCTGACTATTATGATAAAGTTGCATTGGTAATAGGTCATAAGCCAGCCTATAATTGGGTTACAGTTGATTTAATATCAACTTTAAATAGAGCTGAAAAAGAATTCTCTAAAGATATTGTCCCTGCTGAAATTTTATTAGATATCATTTCTAATGTACAGAAGGATGTAATATCTCAGGCTAATGCGAAGAAAGTTATAGCTGAGTATATTGAATCAACAGATTCAGTTGAAGTTATTATTGAAAAGCTAGGTTTAAAGCAGGTTTCTGATGAGTCAGCTATACGTGAACTGGTTCAAGGTATAATATCAGCAAACCCTCAACAAGCAACAGATTTTAAAGCAGGGAAAACTAAGCTAATGGGCTTCTTTGTTGGGCAGACTATGAAAGCAAGTAAAGGTAAAGCAAACCCTAAACAAGTTAACCAAATAGTTCAGCAAGAACTAAATAAATAGGAAAGATGTTATGAGAAATACAAATAAATTTTATTATGATCTTATGAAGCTAAATGTTTTGAGCAGTAGTTATGTAGATGATGCTTATAAAGCTGCTTGGGAAGGTAATGTCTATCCATTTTTTCATGATAGTAAATATGAATTTCATTATGAAACAGCTAAATATTTTGATAGAGCTGATGAAAAAACTATGGATAAGCTTTGCTCATTACTTGATGACTATATTGATGAGAAATCAGATTTTACTGATTTTGAAAAGAAAGTAGAAAAAATAGTAGGTAAAGGTAATGTCTTTTATGTCTTAAACTATATATTTAAGGCAGGTCAATATAAGAGACTCTTAGCAAATCTTCAGTTAAACAAAATGCACTTTAGTCAGCATTTTATTGATCGTTTTGAAGCTCATGGCTATTGGATTTAGTCTTTATTTTTCTTAAGTTTTTTAAATATATACCGAAAGATCCATCGTAATTGTGTTCATATGCTTTTGACTATATAGTTGTTGGTACGAATACTCTAAACCCATTAGTACTTTATTATCAAAATAAGCTCGCTGAGAAGAAAGAAGTAATTGTCTTTGTATTCCTATTGGAGACTTCCCAAAAGAAAGAGGAGATGCTGTTAAACGCATAGGTATATTTGTAGCATTATATGTTTGGCCATAAGATGCTCCAAAGTTTGTATTTCTTCCTCTTAGAACTAAAGAGTAGTTTAAAGCGCCGTACCATCCTCCAGCTAAAACATCTTTATTGTTGCCATTGAAGTCTTCTTTATTCGTAGTAGTTGCCCAGCCAGCTCCTACGTTTAAAAAGCCTGAAGCCACAGCGTAAGTTAAGTTACCATTGACATTATAACTACCTATTTTGCCATTAGGATTATTTTGATTTGTTAAAAATGTTTTAAAGTATCCATTCCCAGCACCTGCTACATTATAAACATAACCTGTATTAAAACCAGCAGCTAAGCTATCAGTCCATTTGGCTGCGTAGAAGATTGCAGTTGAAAAGTTTGCTTGATTATCATTAGATCCAAAAACAGCTACGTTAGCGTTTATTATACTGGTTTTATAATTAATAGATACGTTAGTAGCTTTACCTGGAGCTAAAAAGATTATAGGACCTCCAGTCCATGGGCCACCACCACCAAAAGTTCCAACTGATAGTTTGTTTCTTCCTGCAGTTACAAAAAATGGTGAGGTATCTAGATTACCAAAGATTACAAATGCATTGCCTAGTCCAAAACCTTGGGTTTCATCTGTATCAAAGTCAAACTGAGCTGTGACATAGTGACCGATATTTGATAAGAAGAATAGCTTTGCAGCTGTTAGGAAAATATTTTGTCCATTTTGTGGAAGTGTATATTTTGAATTAGATATTCCACTACTACCAAACCATGATTGAGCATCTGCCTCAAGCTTGCCACCAAAGAATATTCCATAATCATCAAATTTACCACGTTGACCTATTAATGTTGAGGCAAATAAGCTACTAGAGATCATTCCTATAGGTATACTGTTACTACCTGAATATGCTCCAAGGAAAGTTACTTCACCTCGTGTAGTAATTGCAGGTGCATTTCCAACGTTTATTCCTCCGCTACTATTGAATATCCCACCTAATGATTTTCCACTTAAGTTTATAATAGAGTTATTTTTGTTAATATTTTTAGTAATTTCAGAATTTTCCTTCTTGTTGGATAGAAATGAGTCCAAACCACTGCTATTAACTTTTGAACTATAAGTTGTGAAGCTAGATGGTTTAGCGGATAATTTTTTTTGTTGTTGTAACTCGAGTAGTTGATATTTAATATTTTTAATTTTTGCTTGTAATTCTTGTATAGTTTTTTTCTCATCTAAATTACTTTGGTTGTGGGTATTATCTGCTTGATCTTTTCCATCAGCAAAAGAAATATCTAAGGTAGTAAGAAAAATTAATAATGTATATATTAATAGTTGTCGAAGGTTTGTTATTAATTGCATTTAATAAATATTAGTTTAACGTTAATTTTAAATAATCCGCGAATAATATATCTTTATGTATTGATAATCAATATCATTAACAGTAATAAATTAGTATTGCGTTATTTTTAATTAAAAGAAGTTAAGAATAGTTATGAAAAGTATCCTAATAACAGGTGCTTAAATATATATAGAAAAATCAATACTGATTGTATTTATATGTTTATAATTATGCAGTTTCTGATGAAAGTATTCCAAAAGAAAGAGGCGATGCTGTTAAAGGCATAGATATGCTTGTAGCATCACATGTTTGTGATCCTTCCTGCAGTTAAAGAGCTTAAGCATAAAACTATAAAAATAGTTGCATTCTTAGAGTCTTTTGTTGCGGAGATAAGAAAAATCGCGAAAAATAAACTATTCATTTGAAATGATAATGATTATTAATTACAATTAGATTGTTAAAATGATAATGCGGATTATCATTATTGTTTTTGAAGAGGATTTATACTTGTCATTCAAGGTAAAGGAGAAAAAATGTCTGAAATACAAAAAACTATAACTCATATCCTTAGTCGTGCAGATTTATCTGATATTGAGCTTAGCCCACAAGAAGTGATTCGAGCTGTGGAAGAAGCGTATTTAACGTATGCTAATAAAGAGTCTTTATGTCCAACAAAGTTAATGATGGAGCTCCCTGATAAACAAAGAGATGCTGTTTCTTATTCGATGCTTGGTTATGATGGCTCCTTACAACAGGTTGGATTTAAGACCTCTTATCGTCAAGGTAGTCAGAATGCTGATAAATATTATACGACAATCAGTTTATATGATGATACAACAGGATTGCCATTTGCATTTATGGATTGTCACCGTGTTGGCGGCTATCGTACTCCAGCAACAACAGCAATAATAGCTAAACACTGTGCAAAAGAAAATGCAGAGTCAGCACTAATGGTTGGTACTGGAGCACAAGGAATTAATACTCTCGCATATCTTTTAACTGCAATTCCTACGCTTAAAACTCTTAGATTATTTGGTACACATCCTGATGGGATTGCTGCTAGTCTTGCAACATTTGCTAAACATTTTCCAGACCGTGAAATAGAGTTTATAGAAGATGTCCCAGCAGCAGTTACTGAATCTGATATTGTAGTAGCTGCATCTGGGCGAGCTGCTCACCCTAAAATTCAGACTAGTTGGTTAAAGCCTGGGGGATTGCTAATTTCAGTTGCTAGTAAAGGGGTGGCTAGTGGTGTATTACAAGATGTTGATTATGTTGTAGCAACAAATAAGATGCAAATGGGTGTTACTGGTAAACGTTTAGCTGGTTCAGAAAATGAAGCATCTATCGATGCTGAATTACCCGATATTATAGCTGGTTATAAATCAGGTAGAAATTCACAGCAGGATAAAGTATTTGCATTCTCAAGTGGAATGATAATTACAGATATTCCTGTTGCTAACGCTCTTGCAACTAGAGCTATTTCAGCTGGACGTGGTACACGAGTTAAACTATGGGGTTAACAATGAATTTAATGAATGCTCTACAACAAGACTGGGCTATTAACGTTCAAAAAGATACTAAACTATTAAATAATATTACTAATGTCATAAATGGACCTTTTCATATTATTCACCCTAAAAGTTTTGCCAATAATTTATTAGGTTTTCAAAAGGTTCTTAATAATCATAATATTACAGGACAAGTTTATTTTGGTAAAAAGGCAAATAAAGCTGGAGCATGGTTGACAGAAGTAGCGAGACTAAATGGTGCGGTTGATGTTGCGAGTAT
Organism: Francisella sp. 19X1-34; assembly: GCF_041102755.1. Taxonomy (NCBI): domain Bacteria; kingdom Pseudomonadati; phylum Pseudomonadota; class Gammaproteobacteria; order Thiotrichales; family Francisellaceae; genus Francisella; species Francisella sp. 19X1-34. The sequence continues at coordinate 21,782 of NZ_JBGCTX010000007.1, read as the reverse complement.
TCCAGAGTTTATACATGCTTTGAGCAAAGGTATTCAAGGAAAAAATATAGGTGTTACTGGGGCAGCAAAGAGTGATGAACTTTTATGGTTGTCTGCACGTCATGGAGCTTTGGTTGCAATTGATGCTTTAGATGAGCTTGAACGAGCTATTAATATTGTTACCAATACAAGTGATAAGTTAAGGATTTTACTAAGAGTACTTCCTCCAAATAGTCCTAATAGTCGTTTTGGACTTAATTCAGAAGATATTGTTACGGCATTAGAGCGATGTAAAGATGTTAAAAACTATATTAGTATGGAAGGTTTTTCGTTTCATTTAGATGGATATTTAGTAAAACCTCGCGTAGAAATGGCATTTATACTAATTGAGTGGTGTACAAAAGCTAGAGAGTATGGTTTTCCTAGTTCATCAATATCTATTGGTGGCGGGTTTGCTTGTAGCTATGTTGATGAAGATGATTGGAATAGTTTTAAAAACACTCACAATCCTAATCAGTTTCATGCAGGTAAAAAATTCAGCCATTTCTATCCCTATCATCAATCGCCAACTGGTGCTGATATGTTAGATGCAATTTTGGATTCATCAGTTGGAAGTATTAGCTTAGCAAATAAGCTTATTAATACACAAATTCAATTATATCTTGAACCTGGTAGGGCTCTTTTGGATGGTGCTGGAATGACAGTCTTTCCAGTTCAAGGCTTTAAGAAAAATGACGAGCATGGCATTGTAACAGTTGCAGGACTTAGTATGAGTCTCTCTGAACAATGGAAAAATAGTGAATTTTTACCTACCCCAATATTAATACAACGTGGTTCAGCTCGCCCACAAGCACCTATTCAAGCAATTATTGGCGGATCTAGTTGTATGGAATATGATGTATTAACTTGGCGTAAAATAAAGTTTTCAGCTATACCGAGATATGGAGACTTAATAATTTATCCAAATACTGCAGGCTATCAAATGGATAAAAATGAGAGTGAATTTCATCAACTTCCTTTACCAAAAAAGGTTGTTGTTGCTGAGCAAGATGAAGGTTTTTCTTGGAGAATAGACAAATGATTACAGAGTATAAATCTACTAAAAAAAGAATCCTAACAGAGGCGTCTGAGCTTATAGGGGGAACTCCGTTATTTGAACTTGCTCGTACAGGGGCAGGTAGTCGATTGCTTTTAAAATTAGAGCAGGTTAACCCTACTGGTTCTTGTAAGGTTAGGATGGCAAGAGAGATGGTCTTAGCAGCAGAGCGTGATGGAAAGCTTAAACCAGGAGGTCATATTGTTGAACCTACTTCTGGTAATACAGGAACAGGACTTGCATTCATTGCTATTGAACGTGGATATAAGTATACCGCTATTGTTGATAATCATGCCTCTCGAGACAAGCTTCTTGCTATGAGGGCTTTAGGTGCTAATTTGATTTTTGTTGAAGGTGGAACTGATAAACCAAGCACAGTTAAAAGACGCCAGGTAGCAGAAGAGATTGCTAAATCTACAGGAGCATTTTGGCCAGATCAACATTATAATCCAAATAACAGTAAGGGATATGCTAATCTTGCTAATGAATTATTAAATGATTTGGGTACAGATGTTGATTATTTGATAGGGGCAGTCGGTACAGGTGGCACAGTATGTGGAACTGTTAAAGAGTTACGTAATTTGGGCTCTAAAGTAACTAGTGTTGGTGTTGAGCCAGTTGGATCTATCATATTTGGAGGTAAACCAGGCAAATATTGGCAAACTGGAGCAGGTGCACCAGAAGGATTTACTGTTGGTACAAATGTTGATCACTCATTAATTGATGAAGGGTTAACAGTCAGTGATATAAATGCTTTTAATACTGCCCGAGTTGTTGCATGTCGGACAGGATTACTTGTTGGAGGTACATCTGGAGCAGCAATTCATGTGGCACTTAAGCGACTAATGTTAGTTGAGCCAAATAGCACTATAGTGGTATTAGTATGTGATGCTGGAGAAAAGTATTTAGATACTGTTTACAATGATGAATGGCTACGTGAGCACAACTTATTAAGTGAATTAACTCAACTGACTGTTCATCAACTTTTTAATGCTTATAAAGACTCTATAACTCTTGCATCTAGAAGGATAGCAGCATAATGATGGAACTCAAACAATACCGAGAAATTATAACTCTTGCAACACCTATCATAGCGCTTCAGTTAGCCCAAGTTGCACTTACGAGTACAGACTTGTTGATGTTAGGTTTGATTAGTGTGGAGGCTATTGCAGCTGGAGGACTTGCTCTAGTTCTTTATAACCAAGTTAGAACGATGTGTGTAGGGATGGTGACAGGACTTGGAAACCTTGTTGCTACAGCAGTTGGTAAGGGTGAAACTAGGACTAATAGCAATAATCTTGATGATGAAGCTATAGAAGAAGTGCAGGATTTGATAAGATCTGGACTGCTTTTGGCAACAGTTACAGCTATTGTTGCAGTTGTATTTATTAGCATACTCACTAATTTCCTTGCTTACTTTGGACAAAGTGAGCTTATCGCAACTTTAGCTAAGCCAATTATGCTTGCATTAGCGCCAGGGCTTCTACCTATGTTGTGGCTTAATGTTTTAAGACAGTACTCAGTTGGTATGCGTCGAGCCGGCTCTCTACTATTAGTTACTTTAGTTTCAGTTGCATTTAATGCTATTTTGAATTTAATTTTTATCTATGGTTGGTTTGGGTTGCCTCGCCTTGGCCTTGTTGGTATAGGGTTAGCAACCACAATAGTTAATTTTGGTATATTTTTTGTTTATCTTCGAACTGTGATGCTTGATCAAGATCTTAATAAGCTTATCTCTTTGAATTTATTTAAAGCTAAGCGAGAAACAGTTGTACATCTTGCTAAGATGGGAATGCCAATCTCATTGACTTATGGATCAGAAGCAGCAATTACTTCTATAGCTACTATTTTTATGGGTACATTTGGACCAATAGCACTTGCTGCATCAAATATTGTTAATCAGCTGGCATATATTGTTTATCAGCTTAATATTGGTCTGTCACATGGCTCTTCTATTTTGGTCAGTCGTGCTATAGGCAAGGGTGAAGCAAATAAAGTTAGGGGTATCGCGTTACGTAGTTTTACTATTAGTTTTTCTGTAATGGCTATTATTGCTATTTTTTACATTGCTGTTCCGAAGCTTGTATTAGGGCTATTTCTTGGAGGAGACAAAGCTGATTCAGCTGTTTTTGCTGTAGCAACAAGTCTTCTATGGTTTGCTATTGCACACCAATATTTCAAAGGCTCTCAAAATATATTTATCGGATTATTACGTGGTCTTGGTAATACAAAAGCTGGTTTTAACACAACAATCATTGGCTATTGGTTGGTTGGTATTCCAGCAATGGGAGTTTTTGGTTACTGGTTAGATTTGAAAAGTTACGGAATCTGGTTTGGCTTATGTACTGGTTTTGCAGTTACAAGTGTTCTACTTGCTTGGTGTTTTATTAGTTTATTAAAGTTTAGGGATTAAATTTGAAAATATATTTTCTAAGGTATGATAATGAAATATGATTTTTGGATCAGGCAAGCTCATAAGGCTTTGGGATTTTTTATAATTATACAATTTCCTTTTGGTATAGCTGCATACTATAAATTATTACCTGATTGGTTAGTTGATTTACATAGATCTTTTGGTTACGTAGCATTAATTCTTGTTATATTTTTAATAATTACAAGAATTATTAATCCAAGTGTGCCTTATAATCCAAAACTATCACTTACCAACTATATATTTGCTAAAATTGTCCATTTTGGATTGTATGTAAGTATATTGGGTATGTCTCTAAGTGGTATTGTAGCATCTATATTTTCTGCACATGAAAGAAAAATATTTTATTTAATACCTCTTCCTCAGATTGCTAATCATACAGGCTTATCTAATTATATTTTTAGCTTTCATCTATTTTTTGCATATATATTAGGTATATGTTTTGTTTTGCACTTATTAGCTATTGTGTATCACAAAATTTTTTTAAAAGATCACATATTATCCAGGATGTGGTAGTAACTTATTAGGAGTACAGAGTATGTTAACATTTAGTCTTAAAAAGATATCAGAACTTATCCCGTCAGAAAAAATATCTAAAGAAAACGCTAACAGCTTATATAAAAGGGTTTTAGAAAGTAGAATATGGAAAGTTCCTATATTAGTTGATATTAATACTAATATAATACTTGATGGACATCATAGATTTTCAGTCGCTAAGAGATTGGAACTTAAATATATACCGTGTTTATTGGTTGATTTTAATTCTTCTATTGTCTCAGTTACCTCATGGAAAACTAGAGAAAAGCTCTGTAAGAAGATGATCTTAGATAGAGCTATTGTAGGAGATTTATTTGATTATAAAACTACAAAGAATGTCTTACATGCTGATGCTGATTTTAGAAGCGATATACATTTGAATATGCTCAAGAAAGATCCTTAGAAACTAAAATTTGATTGTAATTACTATTGGATTGGCAAACTTTCGATTAAGATTTCATATCCAGATACTGTGAGTATTAAACTATCTGGATATGGCACTATAGGGAAAGGCCTATATTTACTAAGTGGTGGTACTGCTTCTTTAGAAAAAATATATAAAGAGTTATTTTAGGTAAATTAAACTAGAATTATTTTTTTCGGCAAGATTTACATTTAACATAAAGGTTTAAACTGTGATCTATCAACTCTGCGCCAAATGATTCAGCAATTTGTCTTTGGAGATTTTCTATTTCTTCATTATAAAATTCTTGGATTTCATTGCATTCAATGCATATTATGTGATCATGATGGCCACCTTGATTTAGTTCATACATTACTTGATCGTTATCTAACTTAAGACGATTTATTATTCCAGCTGATTCAAATTGACCTAGGACCCTGTATACAGTAGCTATACCAGTGGTGCTTTTTTGCGACTTTAGCTCTGAAAAGATATCATCAGCGCTGAAATGCTTATCTAAATTTTCTTCAAATAATTTTAGTATTTCCAATCGCGGTTGGGTGATTTTGAAGCCAAATTTTTTTAGATCAAGATTTTTAGAGTTCATTTTTCTTTATATTTATCTACTGTTTAATTTAAATTCTTACATAGTTTTCACTGCTAATGCAAACATTTAAACCATATTTTAGTAGTATAAAGCCATATAAATACTTTTATTTTGCTAACTGTTAAAATTAAATAAATAAAATGTTAGTTTTTGGTTAATATAAGGTTGAGCGAAATTTTATAGTAGGCATCTACTGTATAAATGCTCTTCTGATTTTGTACTTAGACCTTAATTATGCTATTATTGGCGGTACTTGAATTATATTTATAATTTTTCTATGGTTACTAATATTTACGGGCAATTCGCTCCAATTTTGATATTTCTCATCATTGCTTTCGGATTAGGTGCTACTTTTGCAATCGTAGGTAAGGTTTTATCTACCATTGTTGGCGCGAACAAACCTAGTGAAACAAAGGGTGAAACATTTGAGTGCGGATTTCCAACTTTTGGGGATGCTAGGGAAAAATTGGATGTACGGTTTTACTTGATTGCTGTATTGTTTTTGATTTTTGATCTTGAGCTAGCATTTATTATTCCTTGGGGGATAAACCTAAGAGCAAGTGCTGGTTTTCCAGCTATTTCAGGTCATGCTTTCGTGGCAATGATTATATTTTTAGTAGTGCTATTTCTAGGGTTGATTTATGCCTGGAAGAAAGGAGCTTTGGAATGGGAATAGGTAACGAAAATAAAGGATTTATAACAGCTAGTGCAGATGCTCTGATAAATTGGGTCAGAACAGGGTCTTTATGGCCGGTTACAACAGGTTTAGCGTGTTGTGCTGTTGAAATGATGCATGCAGGTGCAGCAAGATATGATTTAGATAGGTTTGGGATTGTTTTTAGACCTTCTCCAAGACAATCAGATGTTCTTATAGTTGCTGGGACATTATGTAATAAAATGGCTCCAGCATTAAGACAAGTTTATGATCAGATGCCAGATCCTAAGTGGGTAATATCAATGGGGTCATGTGCAAATGGTGGTGGTTATTATCACTATTCTTATTCTGTTGTTAGAGGTTGTGACAGGATTGTTCCTGTTGATATATATGTTCCAGGATGTCCTCCTACTGCTGAGGCTTTGGTGTATGGAATTATACAGCTTCAAAACAAGATTGTTAGAACAAATACTATAGCGAGGAAGTAATAGTGAATGTTTCTTTACAAGACCATTTTGAAAACTTAAATAAAGTTTTAGATGGATTGGGTGTTAAGAGTTATATTGCTTATGATGAAATAACAATTGAAGTAAGAGATCAAAGAGATATTCATCTAGTTCTTAAAAAACTTAAGAAAGGTTATTCATTTGAGCAGTTAACTGATGTGACGGCTGTCGATTATTTAACTTATGGCCAATCAGATTGGCAGGTTGGTAAGGCTGTTTCTCAACAAGGTTTCTCAAGAGCTCGTCAACAAGATTTCAAAACAACGGATGTTGTGAATAGGTTTGAGATTATCTATCAGCTATTAAGTATGGCAAATAATGTACGCGTTAGAGTTAAATGTAAGTTAAAAAACGCTCAAATTATCTTGGTTGACTCAGTTAGTGACCTTTGGCCTTCAGCTGACTGGGCTGAAAGAGAAGTATATGATATGTTTGGGATTTATTTCAATAATCATCCAGATTTAAGAAGAGTGTTGACGGACTATGGTTTTGTGGGTCACCCTTTGAGGAAAGACTTTCCTCAGACTGGTTATGTTGAGATGCGCTACGATGAGAACCTTTGTAAGGTTGTGTATGAGCCTGTAGAAATTGATGATAGGGTTAATGCACCAAGAGTTATTCGTAATTAAAAAACTGTGGATTTATTAGAATGGCAGAGTATAAAAACTATACGTTGAATTTTGGTCCAGTGCACCCTGCAGCACACGGTGTTCTTAGGCTTATTTTAGAGCTAGATGGTGAAAATGTTGTTAGAGCGGATCCTCATGTGGGATTACTACATAGAGGTACAGAGAAGCTTGCTGAATTTAAACCGTATAATCAAAGCATTGGTTATATGGATAGGCTAGATTATGTATCGATGATGTGTAATGAGCATGCATATGTTATGGCAATAGAGAAACTGCTTGAGTTAGAAGTGCCAGAAAGAGGGCAGTATATTCGAGTATTGTTTGCCGAGATGACAAGGATTCTTAATCACCTTTTATGGGTTGCAGCATGTGGTATTGACTTAGGTGCAATGACAGTTTTCTTGTATGCATTTAGAGTTAGAGAAGATCTTTTTGATTGTTATGAAGCTGTATCGGGAGCTCGTATGCACGCAGCATACTTTAGGCCTGGCGGTGTAGCTAGAGATCTACCAACACAGATGCCACAATATAAGCAAACTAGATTTACTAGTAAGAGAAAAACTAAAAAGATAAATGCTAATAGACAAGGTAGCATGCTCGATTTTTTAGACTCTTTTGTTACTGATTTTGAGAAGTCTCTAGATGAGATTGATACTCTTTTAACTGATAATAGACTTTGGAAGCAAAGAACAGTTGATATTGGTGTTGTTACTGCTGAAAGAGCTAAGGAGCTTGGTTTTACAGGTCCTATGCTTAGAGGTAGTGGAGTTGCTTGGGATATCAGAAAAGCTCAACCATACGAGGTTTATGATAAGTTGGACTTTGATATTCCTGTAGGTGCAAATGGTGACTGTTATGATAGGTATCTTGTGAGAATGGCAGAGATGCGTGAGTCAAATAAGATTATGAAGCAGTGTGTTGATTGGCTAAGAGCTAATCCAGGAGCAGTGCTTTCAGATGATCATAAGGTTGCTCCTCCAAAAAGAAATGCAATGAAAAATAATATGGAAGAGCTTATTCATCACTTTAAACTTTTCTCAGAAGGGTATTGCACTCCAGAGGGAGAGGTTTATGTTGGCACGGAGCATCCTAAAGGTGAGTTTGGGGTGTATATAAAATCAGATGGTGCAAACAAGCCATATAGGCTGAAAATGAGAGCGCCAGGTTTTGCAAATATTAGTGCGATGGATGAGTTATTAGCAGGGCATATGTTAGCAGATGCTCCGGCAATTATCTCAACAATAGATGTTGTGTTTGGTGATGTAGATAGGTAGAGGAAGGATGTCTTTAGTAGATTTAATATCGCCGCAAGCGAGAGAAGATATTGATAGAGTTTTAAGTAAGTTTCCAGCAGATCAAAGAAGATCGGCTATATTAGAGGGCTTGCATATTTTACAAGATCAAAATGGTGGTTTTTTGACGGATGATTTACAAACGGCCTTAGCAGAGTATTTGCAGGTTAGTAAAGTAGATGTTTATGAAGTTGCTACTTTTTATTGTATGTATGATCTTCAGCCAGTTGGTAGACATAAGCTAAACCTTTGTACAAATGTTTCATGTATGCTAAATGGAGCATATGATATTTTGAAGCATATTGAGAAAAAACTTGGCATCAAGCCTGGTCAGACTACAAAAGATGGTCGTATAACGCTAAAAGAAGTAGAGTGCCAAGGTGCGTGTTGTGGTTCACCAATGCTAGAGGTGGATAAAGTTTTTTATGAAAATTTGACTATAGAAAAAGTGAATCAACTTATTGATTCTTTGGAGTAGTGGTAAATGGCTAATGAAGTTTGTTTTCGTACCCTACATTTAAATGAGTCTTATAGTTTGGAATCTTATTTATCTGTAGGAGGATATTCTTATTGGAATAGAATATTAACTGAAAAAATTCCTCCTGAGCAGATAATAGAAGAGTTAAAAACATCAGGGCTTAGAGGTAGAGGTGGTGCAGGTTTCCCTACTGGGTTGAAGTGGAGTTTTATGCCACGTAATACTCCAGGGCAAAAATATGTTGTCTGTAATTCAGATGAGGGTGAGCCAGGGACTTGTAAAGATAGAGAAATTCTAAGAAGAAATCCTCATCAACTTATTGAGGGTATGGCTATTGCTGGTTATGTGGTTGGAGCTACAGCTGGTTATAATTATACTAGAGGCGAGTTTTATGAGCCTATAAGAAGATTTGAAGATGCTCTTATAGAAGCTTATCAAGCAGGTATATTAGGCTCTAATATAAAATCATCTGGGATTTCATTTGATTTATATTCAGCAGTAGGTGCTGGTGCATATATATGTGGAGAGGAGACTGCGCTTTTAAACTCTCTAGAGGGTAAGAAAGGTCGTCCGAGATTTAAACCGCCTTTCCCAGCGTTTGTAGGTTTATATGGTAAACCAACAAATATAAACAATACTGAAACATATGCATCTGTGCCAGCAATATTACAACATGGTGGCGAATGGTTTAAGAAACTAGGTACTGAGAAAAGTGGCGGTACAAAGTTGTTTTGTGTTTCAGGCCATGTTGAAAAGCAAAGAGTTGTTGAGATTGGTTTAGGTATGCCTTTCAAAGAGCTATTAGAAATATGTGGTGGTGTGCGTAAGGGCCATAAGCTTAAAGCTGTGATACCTGGTGGTAGCTCTTCTAAGATTCTAACGGGCGAAGAAATGCTAAAAGCGAATATGGATTATGAATCTATAGCTGAAGCTGGCTCAATGCTAGGTTCTGGAGCAGTTGTTGTGCTAGATGAGACTACATGTATGGTCAGAACACTAGCTAGATTAGCAGATTTTTATCATGAAGAGTCTTGCGGTCAGTGTACGCCATGTAGAGAGGGAACGGGTTGGCTTGCTCGTACATTGCATAGGATCATAGCTGGTGAAGGTAGACCTGAAGATATAGATAGTCTTGTAAGAGTGGCGACAAATATAGAAGGAAATAGTATTTGTGGCTTAGGTGATGCAGCTGCATGGCCAGTACAAAGTTATATAAATAAGTTTAGAGATGAGTTTGTTTATATGATTGAGAATAATGGTAAAAGTATAGTGGATCAATAGTTGATTGAGGTAGTTCTGTGTCAGACAATAAAGAATCCAAAAGAATAAATATAGAGATTGATGGTAAAAATTATGAAGCTTTACCTAATCAATCAATTATAGAAGTTGCAGATGAGAATGGTATTTATATTCCAAGATTCTGCTATCATAAAAAATTATCCGTAGCTGCTAATTGCAGGATGTGTCTAGTTGATGTTGAAGGTGCTAGAAGAGCATCTCCGGCCTGTGCGACACCTATTATGGATGGCATGAAAGTCAAAACTCGCTCTGAGACAGCATTGAAGATGCAAAAAGACATGATGGAGTTCTTACTGATAAACCATCCATTGGATTGCCCAATATGTGATCAAGGTGGTGAGTGTGAGTTGCAAGATATTGCTATGGGGTATGGTAAAACTGCTTCTGATTATGTTGAGTCAAAGAGAGCTGTTGCAGATCCTGATTTAGGTTCGCTAGTAGCTACTGACATGACAAGATGTATTTTATGTACACGTTGTGTTCGCTTTGGAGACGAAGTTGCGGGAATTAAAGAGTTAGGTGTTATGGGTAGAGGAGATCACTCTTCTATTAGCACTTATGTTTCTGGAGATATGCTTGACTCAGAAATATCTGGTAATGTTATAGACTTGTGTCCAGTTGGAGCTCTTACATCAAAACCCTTTAGATTTAAGGCTAGAGCATGGGAGCTTAAACAGTATTCAACAGTCTCATCAGGTGATGCATTGGCTGTAGATATAAATGCTCATGTTTATCAAAACAAGCTCGTTCGTGTTGTTCCAAGAGAAAGCGAGGTAACAGGTACATGGATAGCTGATAGAGATAGATTTGAGTATTCAGGCTTGTATAGCCAAGAAAGAATTCAGCAACCAATGATTAAAAAATCTGGCGGTTGGACAAATGTTTCTTGGGAAGAGGCTCTTGATTTTGTTAAAGTAGCTATTGAAAAAACTAAAGAAAAAGATGGCGTTGAAGCTATCTCAGCTATTATGTCTGAATCTTCAACATCAGAAGAAATGTTTTTGATGAAGAAACTACTAGCTTCAGTAGGTTCAGATAATATTGATGCTCGTGTGAGACAATATGCTGATATTTCAGGTATTAGCTCAGGTAAAGGCCTAAGCTGTTCTTTAGATGATATTAGAAGTAGTGATTTTGTATTAGTATTTGGTTCAAATATTAGAAAAGAATATCCTTTAGTTAACTTAGCTGTTAAAGATGCTGTTGAAAAAAATAATGCTAATGCAGTTGCTTGGAATGTTTGTGACTATAGCTTTAATTATGATATCAAACAAGTTAGGTTAGCAGCTGATAATATCCAGTACATAGCATTGTCCTTGCTTAAGGCAATTTTTGTTAGAGCAAACTTGCCATATGGCGATTTAGATGAAATCTTAAGAAAAGTTGATCCAGCAGGAGAAATAAGAGATGCGGCAGATAAAATAATAGCTGCAGATAACCCTAAGATAATTATCGGTCAGGATATTGTAAACTCGGATGCTTTTGAAACGGTGTTTTGTGTGCTAGATGTTTTAGAAAAAGTTACAAATATTAAGGGCGGTGTTTTAGCTAGTGATGTTAACTCAGTGGCTGCTGATAGAATCCTTAGCTCATCTAAAACAAAGTTTAGTACATATAAGTGTTTAAATGCTCAAACAAAGACTAAACTTCTTTTGACAGCTCATACTGAATTATCTAAAGATAGCTTATATGGTGAGCAAAAACTTAGAAAAGCTCTAGATGATATAGATATAGTTGTAAGCTTTACTCCATTTGCAGATAGGTTTACTAAAGATGTAGCTGATATAATTATACCAGTAGCTACTCATTACGAAACTAGTGGTAGCTTCGTTGATATGTTTGGTAACACAAAAGAGTTTAAGCAAGTTGTTAAGCCGTATGCTGAAAACAAAGAGTTATGGAGAATACTAAGAGTTCTTGGCAATCTTTTAGGCTTAGAAGGATTTGAGTATAACTCTATAAATGAGGTTTCTGAAGATACTTATGCAAATAGGACTAGAGTATCTATAAACCATGTTACTCAGATATTAAATGCAAGTCTTGATTACCAAAAGAATATAGCATTTTTAGCATCAAACCCTGTTTATGGCTCTAGTAGTTTATTAAGAAGAGCTGAGCCTCTTCAACAGACAAAAGATGCGAAGAGATTCTCTGGTGTAAGAATATCTCAAGAATTAGCGGATGATATTGGTCTTAAAGTCAAATCAGGCACTGTTAAGATTTATGATATAGATAATGAGATAAACCCAGAAGTTATCGTTGATCCAAGCTTGCAAGCTAAAAATATTATGATCCCGAGAAGTCTGTATAAAGATTTTATGCAAGGTGATAGCGTTAATATTAAGCTAGTAGAAGGGGAGAAGTAATATGATAGAGTATATTTTATGGACAGTTCTGTATACGTTGTTAATAATAATTCCTCTAATATTAGTAGTAGCTTATTATACATATGCAGAAAGAAAAGTAATTGGATATATGCAGGATAGACTTGGGCCAAACAGGGTTGGTTCATTTGGTTTATTACAGCCAATCTTTGATGCACTGAAGCTTTTCTTAAAAGAGATAATCATTCCAAATAAGTCAAATAGATACTTATTCTTCATAGCTCCGATATTAGCATTTGCACCAGCTTATGCAGCTTGGGCTGTTATACCTTTCTCAAGAGGGGTGGTGCTATCGGATATGAACTTGGGTCTATTATATATCCTAGCAATGACTTCATTCTCAATTTATGGGATTGTGATAGCAGGTTGGGCGTCAAACAATAAATATTCACTATTTGGTGCTTTAAGAGCAGGTGCGCAGGTTATATCTTATGAGTTAGCTATGAGCTTTTCTATCGTGGGTGTTGTAATTGCAGCAGGCTCAATGGGAATTACAGGGATTATAGACGCTCAGGTTGGTGGGATATGGCACTGGTATTTTATACCTTTATTCCCGTTATTCATTGTGTATTTTATAGCAGGTATCGCTGAGACAAACAGAGCACCTTTTGATGTTGTGGAAGGTGAGTCAGAAATTGTTGCTGGTCACCATATAGAATATACAGGTGCAAGATTTGCTTTATTCTTCTTGGCTGAATATGCAAATATGATTTTGATTAGTATATTAACATCTATTATGTTTTTAGGTGGTTGGAACTCACCATTCCAAGCAACTCCTTTAGAGCACGTGTTTAGCTTTGTGCCAGGAGTTATTTGGTTATTTGGTAAAACTGGTATTTTCATGTTCATGTTTTTATGGGTAAGAGCTACATACCCTAGATATAGATATGACCAAATTATGCGTTTGGGTTGGAAGATATTTATACCTTTAACATTTGTATGGGTTGTAGTAGTTGCTTGTATGGTTAGATTTGGTCTAGGACCTTGGTGGTAAGGGATAGTGATATGAGAAATATAACGAATTTTTTTAAAACCTTTTTACTATGGGAGCTTTTAAAAGGTCTTAAAGTAACAGGTAAACACTTTTTTACGCGCAAGGTTACAGTACAGTATCCAGATGAAAAAACTCCGATATCTAATAGATTTAGAGGTTTACATGCTCTTAGACGCTATGAAAATGGTGAAGAAAGATGTATTGCGTGTAAACTATGTGAGGTAGTTTGTCCTGCGTTAGCTATCACGATTAATTCAACTGAAAGAGAAGATGGTTCGCGTAGAACTTCAAGTTATGAAATAGACTTATTTAAGTGTATCTTCTGTGGTTACTGTGAGGAGTCTTGTCCTGTTGATTCAATTGTTGAGACAAATATTCTAGAATACCACTTTGAAGAGCGCGGTGAGAATATTATGACAAAAGCTAAACTTCTTGCTGTAGGTGATAAGTATGAGTCGCAAATAGCTGCTGATAGGCTACAAGATAAGGATTTTAGGTAAAAAGATGATTGTAACAGATATTTTATTTTATATTTTTGCATCGCTAGCTATTATTTCAGCTCTAGTATTGGTGTTGGGGAATAATCCTGTTAACTCAGTAATCGCGATGATATTTACATTTATATTTACTGCGGCTGTTTGGATTATTTTACAACAAGTATATTTGGCATTATTACTCATAGTTGTTTATGTTGGTGCTGTACTAGTGATGTTCTTGTTTGTGGTCTTCATGTTAGATTTACATGTTGAAAAAGAAGGAAGAGTTGGGAGATTCTTCTATGCTTTAGCTGCGATAATAGTTTGTGCCATATTTGCAACGATTATTAGTTATGCGGTTACACATGTATTTGCAGGTGTAACTATGCAAGGTGGAGTCGGTGGATTAAAAACAATAGGCTCAACTATGTTTAATAATAACAACTTGTATGTGTTTGAGCTTATTGACTTTATATTATTGGCAGCGATGACTGCAGCAGTAACGCTTACATTAAGACCTAAGCGTAAAGATAATAAGTCAGTTAACCCAACTAAGCAGGTTAAAGTTAGGGCGAAAGATCGTCTGACTATGGTGAAGATGCCAAGTAATAAAGAGGGTGCGAAAGATGGGCAGTAGTATCTCAGTTTCAGTTACAAATGGACTAATTTTTAGTACGATTTTATTTGTTATTAGTGTTGCCGGAATCATTATAAATAGAAGAAGTATCTTGATACTTTTAATGTCTATAGAACTAATGCTTTTAGCGGTTAATACAAATTTTTTGATATTTGCTAATATGCATCATCAAGCAATGGGCGGAGTTTTTGTATTCTTTATAATGGCAGTAGCAGCTGCTGAAACAGCAATAGGTTTAGCTATAGTTGTTGCCATATCGAGAAAGCGTAAAACTATTGATTTAAGTAAACTTAATACACTGAGAGGTTAATCAAGCTATGATAATAAGTACTCAAGTAGCAGCTGTATTAATCGCAGTTATAGTTTTAGCACCTTTACTTGGAGCAATAATTGCTGGCTTTGGTGGTAAATCTGTCAAAAATGCAGGTGTTAATTTTTTCACAATTTCACTATGTGGACTTTCATTTGTTCTTAGTGTGATTTTAGCTTGTGGTGTATTTAGCGGCTCTGAAGTTTATAGTGTTAGCTATTATCAATGGGCTCCAGTTTCAAAACTGTTTTCTTTCGATATTGGTTTTACTGTAAATAGAATTACAGTATATATGATGCTAATTGTGACATTTGTATCAACATTAGTGCATATTTACTCCATTGGATATATGAAAGGTGAAGAAGGTTACGCAAGATTCTTCTCATATATCTCAGGCTTTACATTTGCAATGCTATGTCTAGTTATGGGCAATAACTTCTTACTTTTATTCTTTGGATGGGAAGGTGTTGGCTTATTCTCATATTTACTAATTGGTTTTTATTTCAATAGAGATAATGCTAATGTGGCAAGTTTAAGAGCGTTTATTGTAAATAGAATAGGGGATTTAGGCTTCTTACTAGGTATCGGAGCTGTTATTCTGTATACAGGATCTGTCGACTACACAACTGTTTTTGCAGCTTTACCAAACATTGATAATACTCAAGTTGTACACTTCTTAGGAATGAGCTTTAGCCCTGTTACTTTAATGTGTGTGCTTTTATTTATCGGTGCAATGGGTAAATCAGCACAGTTCCCGCTACACTCATGGTTAGAAGGATCAATGGAAGGTCCTACTCCAATTTCTGCCTTGATACATGCTGCGACAATGGTAACAGCTGGTGTATTTATGGTAGCTAGACTTTCCCCAATGTTTGTCTTGTCTGAGGCTGCTCTAAGTTTTGTACTTATAATAGGTGCAATCACTTGTTTATTTATGGGTTTGATTGCTATTGTACAAACGGATATTAAAAGAGTTATTGCTTATTGTACATTATCGCAACTTGGTTATATGATGGTTGCACAAGGTGCAGGTGCATTTTCAATAGGAATGTTTCACCTTATGACTCATGCAATGTTTAAAGCATTGTTATTCTTAGCGGCAGGTTCTGTTATTGTGGCTATGCACCATGAGCAAGATATTCGCAGAATGGGTGGCTTAAGAAAATATATGCCTGTTACATACTTGTGTATGTTTATTGGTGCATGGGCACTTGCAGCTCTTCCACCATTTTCTGGCTTCTTCTCTAAAGATCTAATTATTGAGGCAGCACAAACAACTACAGTATTTGGGCATCAGTTTGCATACTATATGGTATTAGCATGTGCTTTTGTAACATCTTTTTATATATTTAGAATGTTCTTCTTAGTTTTCCATGGTAAAGAGAGAATGTCTGAAGAAGAAAAATCACATATTAAAGAGTCTCCTTTAAGCATATTGATACCGTTAATATTATTAGCAATACCTTCTGCTTTTATCGGTGAGTACTTCTTTACAAGTATATTATCACAAAGTCATGGACTGTTTGGTAACACTATAAGTTCATACGTTCAATCAGGGTTACATGGTATGTCTGTAACGGCTGATTTAGCGAGCGAGCCTGATACATTTAATTCATTTGCCTTTATTAAGCATTCTGTTTCAACTGTGCCTTTCTGGTTAGCAACTAGTGCTTTAGTATTATCATATGTGCTTTATATATGGCTACCAAGCATTCCTAGAGCTTTAGCTAGTACAAAATCTGGCGTAGGAATTGTTTATCATATTTTAGTTAAGAAATACTTCATCGATGCATTATATGATGTTGTTTTTGTTGCAATTTTCTTAGCTATTAGTAACTTCTTATGGAAAGTTATAGACATATTTATCATAGATAAGGCAGTTGTCCAAGGTACGTCTAGCTTAATTTATCATACTGGTGATAGTTTTAGAAAGATCCAACGTGGGTATCTGTTTGACTATGCATTTGTATTGATGATAGGTGTATTGTTATTTATGATTTTGCTGATTTTAGTTTAGGCAGGTTAGGGGTAAATTTGTATTATGAATTTAGGTAATTATTTATTAAGTTTGATAATTTGGCTACCAATAATTGGCGGCTTTGTTGTCTTAGCAACAAAAACTGAAGAGTTACATGGTGATGCTGCTCGTTGGGTTGCACTAGTGTTTAGCTGTTTAACTCTAGCGTTATGTGTACCATTAGTAGCATCTTTTGATTATGGTAGCTCAGCTATGCAATTCCAAGAGTCATTTACATGGTTCAAGGTTTTTGGGATGCATGATGTTTACTATAACCTTGGGGTTGATGGTTTCTCTGTACTATTTATTGTTTTAACTTGTTTTGCAACTTTAGTAATTGTATTGGCTGCTTGGACATCGATTAAAACCAAAGTTAGACAGTACATGGCAATTTTTTTGATCACATGTGGTTTAACAAATGGTGTTTTTTGTGCGACAGACTCTATATTGTTCTATATTTTCTGGGAAGCATTGCTTATTCCAACTTGTCTAGGTATAGGTATCTGGGGTGGTAAAAATAAAGCATATGCCGCTGTTAAATACTTTATGTATACATTCTTTGGTTCAGTATTTTTATTAGCTGCTATTCTGTATATACAGACAAAAGTAGCTGCATCTCCTTCAGATGTTTTAGTAAGTGCAGATACTTATTCTATTCAAAACTTTATTGCTTGGGCAACACATTCTCAAGCATTGGCAAATGGAGTTAACTTTACTCTTACTGCTCAATGGTTAGTCTTTGGAGCATTTTTCTTAGCATTTGCTGTTAAGATTCCAATGTGGCCATTCCACTCTTGGTTACCTGATGCTCATTCAGAAGCTCCTGCTGGTGGTTCTGTCATATTAGCAGCACTAATGCTTAAGTTAGGGGCGTATGGTTTCTTAAGATTTGCTATTCCAATGTTACCTGAAGTAACAGCATCTCTAGAATATGTACTAATAATTATGTCTCTAATAGCAATTGTTTATGTTGGTATAGTAGCTGTAGCACAAACAGATGTTAAAAGACTAATCGCATATTCATCAATTTCGCATATGGGGCTTGTTACTCTTGGTTTATTTTCGATCTTTATTTTAAAAGATGGTACAGCTTTAGGAAATACTCATGCCCAACTTGCTATCCAAGGTGCAGTGTTCCAAATGATAGCTCATGCGTTTTCATCTGGTGGTATGTTTATTGGTGTTGGTTATTTGTATTTAAGAATGCATACAAGACAAATCTCTGATTTTTCTGGTGTAGCTAAAACTATGCCGATATTTGCAACATTCTTCTTACTTTTCTGTATGGCTAATGTAGGCTTACCTGGTACAAGTGGTTTTGTGGGTGAGTTTATGATTTTATTAGCAGTATTCCAGTACTCTCCATTAATAGCTTTGATAGCTGGTCTGACTTTGATAATTGCTCCTATATATACACTATGGATGTATAAGAGAGTTTTCTTTGGAGAGGTTGTGTCTACGCAAGTGGCTAATCTTAAAGATTTAGGTAAGATGGAGTTCTTTGTATTTATATTGTTAGCGGTGCCGACTTTATTGTTTGGTTTTTATCCAGAGCCGATATTGCATCTTTCAGCTGCTGCATCGGCAAATATTGTTGGTTTATCTCTATAAGGTGGTGTTTTGATTATGAGTTTATCAATACTTTACATATTACCGGAAATATTATTAGCTGTTGGTATTATAGTTGTAATGTTTTCAGGATTGTTCCTACATGGAAAAATAAGAAATATAAATTATATATTTTTCCAAGTGTTTGCGGCACTAGCTCTTATAGCTACATTTGCTAAAGACTACTTACTTCAGTCAAGTGGTTCGGTTTTTGAGGGGCAGGTTGTATTTAGTGGCTTTGCTTATACTTTACAGATCACGATATTAATTTTATCTCTATTTGTTGCCTTATATTCAAGAGAATATGTTAGAGATAGAAAAATATCTGATGGTGATTTTTATACTCTTTTAATGCTATGTGTGCTAGGTGCGATGGTTCTAATAGCAGGACATAGTTTGATTACTATATATGTTGGTTTAGAGCTTTTATCATTACCTTTGTATGCTTTAATTGCTATCTACAGAAATTCAGGTGAAGGCTTAGAGGCATCTATTAAATACTTCGTATTAGGTGCGATTGCTTCTGCTCTTTTACTATTTGGTATGTCTTTTGTTTATGGTATGACTGGTCAGCTAAATATTTCAGGTATAGCTCATGCTTTAGCACATAATAACTTTACAGGCTTAGAGCAGAAATTCTTACTAGTTTGTTTAGTGATGATGATTGCCACATTCTTATTCAAGCTTGGAGCATTTCCATTTCATATGTGGTTGCCAGATGTTTATCAAGGTGCACCAAATGCAGTAGCTAATATTGTTGCAACTATTCCTAAAGTAGCTGCTTTTGCGATGCTTGTGAATATTCTTTTTGTAGGCTTTCCTTCACTTAAAGATTCATGGGTATACTTATTCAAAGTAATTGGTATCTTATCAATATTCTTTGGTAGTTTAGTTGCACTATCTCAGACTAATATAAAAAGATTACTTGGTTACTCTACAGTTTCTCAAATAGGTTTTGTACTTTTAGCTACAACATTAAACCCACAAGGTTATGCGTTAACTGCTGCAAGTTTTTATGTAATTGTTTATGTATTTACAGCTTTAGCAGCTTTTGGGGTTCTTACAGCTATTAGTGTGGGCGGTTATGAGGTTCAGACTTTGAAAGATCTTAAAGGATTTAACACAAAGAACTCATGGTTGTCATTTATCTTACTTATAGTTTTATTCTCAATGGCAGGTATCCCTCCATTTGGTGGATTTATCGCTAAGCTATTTGTTGTGATGGGTCTAATTAATGATGGTAATTATGTGCTAGCATGTTTTGTATTAATGATGGCTGTAATCGCTTCGTTCTACTATGTACGAGTAATTAAGACTATGTATTTTGATGATCCAGAAAATGATCATAAAGTTAAGGCGCCATTATCTACACTTGTTGCTTTAAGTGTAAATGGTTTAGTGCTGTTGTTCTTAGGTATCATGCCGATGCTTCTTTTAGGTGTTCTTACACAAGTAACAAACGTTATATAAAACCTAATCTTCTTCCTAATTATTTTATATTCTTTATCATTTTAACTTAATCTGTCTGTGACGATATAAGTAAAATCATTTTATTACCTATCATGAATATTAAATTAATTTTATTTAAAAAATAGCTGTAAAATTTAATAGATTTGAACTTCTTTTAGCTAGAATGTTTAGTAAGGTTTTTTTCAAAGAAAGTATTGAAGGGTAATTATGAAGGTTAAAAAAAGTTTAATAATAATGGTAGCCGCAAGCTTATTAACAATGAGTTTGGTTAGTTGTAGCTCAAGTGAGGATAAAAGTGGATCGTCAAAATCAGATATATATGCTCCTGCAGATAAAGATACTCTTGTTAAAGGTAACCTGACTGAGCCTGAGTCTTTGGATCCTATGCATGTTTCAACAAATGTTTCAGCAGCTATTGAGTATGATCTTGGAGAAGGACTGCTTGGAGAGAATCAGGCAAATCAACCTATTCCTGCCATAGCGACTTCTTGGAAGATCTCAGATAATAATTTAGTTTATACCTTTTATCTACGCAAAGATGCTAAATGGTCAAATGGAGAGCCTATTACAGCAGAAGATTTTGTTTACTCGCTTAGACGAACTGTAAATCCTAAAAGTGCTTCGGAAGTGAGTTATAAACTAGCGCCAATTAAAAATGCTCAAGCAATTATGGATGGTAAAAAGCCAGTTTCTACACTGGGAGTAAAAGCTATTAATAAATATACTTTACAAATAACGCTTGATCACCCAGTTTACTATTTTTTAAGTATTATGGCAGATACTAGCACATATCCTGTATATGCACCAGGAGTTGAGAAGTATGGGGAAAGCTTTTTCCAGGCTGGCAAACTTATTTCAAATGGTCCTTATGAATTAAAAGAATGGATACCAAATGGACATATAACTGTTACGAAGAATCCATATTATTGGGATGCTAAGAATGTTCATATTAAAAATGTAAAATTTTTACCAATTACTGATAGAACAGCTGCCTATAATGCTTATGAATCAGGTCGTTTAGATTTTGTTTCCTCTGTCCCAGTTAGTAATTTAAAAGCAATTAAGCAAAAGTATGGTAGTCAAGTTCGCCATGCAGAATGGTTGACTCTAGAGTATTTAAATTTTAATTTAACTAAACCTCCTTTTAAAGATAATCTTAAATTACGTCAAGCATTATCTATGGTTATTAATCGTAAAGATTTAGTTAAATATGTTACAAAAGATGGAGAAACACCAACATATAGCTTTTTCCCTAGTAGTATTGAGGGAGGTATGTATAAAGATATTGGTTATAAGTGGAAAGATTGGCCAATGTCTAAACGTATTGCTGTAGCTAAAAAACTTTATAAAGAGGCAGGATACTCTAAAGATCATCCACTTAAAGTAGATATAGAATATAATACAGAAAACGTAATTAAGAAGAATGTTGAAGCTATCGCTCAAATGTGGAAAGATACTTTGGGAGTTGAGTCAAAAGAGGCGAATTCTGAGTTTAAGGTGTTTATAAAAATAAGATCAGCCCGTGCGTATAATGGTGTTGCTAGAGGAGGGTGGATTGCTGATTTTAATGCTATAGATAATTTTGCGGATATGTGGATGTGTAATAATGATGATAATTATACTGGATACTGTAATCCGGAGTATGATAAGTTAATTAAAGAAGGCGAGAAACAGCCGAATCCAGCAGCTGCTAAGCCTTACTATACCAAGGCTTTAAATTTAGCTATGGCTGACTATCCTATTATACCGCTTTTCTCAGGTACGGTGACTCATTTAGTTAAACCATATATTAAAGGTTATCAGTCAAGCACAAATCATTTAGACCATGTTTATGATAAATGGTTTTCTTTTAATAAGAAAAAGTAATTGATATAATTTATCTTTTTATCTCTAAAAGCTAGGTTCTGTGCACAAAAAATATAAATTAGATTGAAAATAGCTAAACCGTTGTTATTTAAAAGTTGAAAGACAGTA
>NZ_JBGCTX010000006.1:0-52141 GCF_041102755.1 Francisella sp. 19X1-34 | reverse complement strand
GAGTCAAGCATAACTTCTTGTAAATCAGGATTTTGCACTGACTTAAATAATTTGGAGAATATGTCTTTATCACACCAGTCTTTAAAACGTTTATGTATTGATCTATATTTACCATAATAAAATGGTAACATTCTCCATTGACAGCCTGTACGTAATACATAAAATACTGCTTCAATAAACAATCTTAATTTGTCTTCATCATTGGTATGTATACCTTTTTGTGATTTTAAGAATGATAAAATACTTGACCAGAATACTTCTTTTATATGATAATGCATTTGCTAAACCCTTGATATTTACTGTCTTTCAACTTTTAAATAACAACGGTTTAGCTATTTTCAATCTAATTTATATTTTTTGTGCACAGAACCTAGATTATTGTTAGTATATTTATATAAGTGTGCTGATATATTTAATTTAGTAGAGTTTGGTTTTGTTAAATTTCTCAGAAAAAGAGTTAAAATATTTATTAGAAAATACACCAGATGGGATTCATATCATCGATCAAAAAGGCGATCTTATATTTTTTAGTGAGTCTTTTAAGGATAATCTTGGTTATAATCAAGATGAAATGCTAGATTTGAATGTAGTTGATTGGGATCCATTTGCTCCTAGTAAACAGCTTAACTCTTTGATTTTGGATTTAATTGATAATCCAGAGATATTTATTTCAAAACATAAGAGAAAAGATGGTTCATTAATAGATGTTGAGATAAATGCTAAAGGTGTTATTATTGATAATAAGAAATATCTTTTTGCCTCTCAGAGAACTATTCATGCTAGAAATTCGACACAAGTAGATTTGGCAAATAAGCTCTTAAGTAGAGAAAAAGCTAAATATAAGACCATCCTAGAGTTAGCATCTGATGGTGTTTTTATTATGGATTTTGAGGGTAGGCTTCTTGATTATAGTAAAAAGGCCCAAGATCTTTTAGGATATTCTGATGATGAAATGAAGGACTTAAGTGTCTATGATTGGGATAAGAATATTACTAGAGAAGAGTATACTCAAATTATTTTAGCATTAAAAGAAAGCCCTATAGAAATAGAGAGGATACATACTAGAAAAGATGGTTCTAAATATATCGCTTTTATAACTGCAAATATTATAAATATTAAAGATCAAGAGCTACTTTATGCTTCAGCTAGAGATATAACGACACAGAAAGAAAACCAAAGAGTAATTATTGAACAAAATGAGCAGTTAGAGGCTATATTTCAAACAGCATTAGGTGGTATTAGTCTGTTAAGTTTAGATGGTAAGTATGAATTTGTTAATAATAAATATTGTGAGATGCTAGAGTATTCTAGTAAAGAAATATTAGATAAAAGTACATTTGATTTTACGGATATAGAATCTTTAGATGAATATAAGAATGTATTTAATGAAGTAAGCAAAAAATCAATATATGAAGATTTTGAAAGAGTTTGTGTAACTAAATTAGGAAAATTAAGAAGATTAAGATCATCAATTGCTCTAATGCCCAACAATAGACAACTTCTAATGACAACGGTTGATAATACAGAGCTTTTTAATGCAATGAATATTATTAGAAAACAGACATATACTGATGATTTAACAAAACTTAATAACAAAAGATCATATAATGAGCATATTAAAGAAAACTTAAAACTATATGCTAGATATGAAATACCATTTTCTATGATTATCTTTGATATAGATTTTTTTAAGAGAATTAATGATGACTATGGACATTTAATAGGTGATAAAGTACTTACTGAGTTAGGTAGTTTAATAGCATCGAACATTCGAGGAACTGATACGGCATTTAGAATTGGTGGTGAAGAGTTTGCGCTAATTTTAAAAAATACTTCTTTGAGTAATGCAGTTATTGTAGCAGATAAGCTTAGGAGAGCAGTTAAGCAAGAATTAAATACTATCAAAGATCAAACTATAACTATAAGTTTAGGTGTCACTCAAGTTATAAATGAAGATACCACTGATAGTATTTATACTAGAGCTGATAAATGCCTTTATAATGCAAAAAGAAATGGTAGAAATTGTGTTGTAGCATCTGACTAAAACCTTAGAATCAATTATGAATTCTACTTGTTATATTTGATTACAAACCCACAGCCATATATAAACTATATTTGGTTAGGCTTAATTAAGCCTAAATAATAGTTTACATTTAATTATAAAAAATATAACTTTAAATTATATATATTAGGTTTTAAGAGGGGTCGTGTGGGATTAAATATTGCAATACTTGAGACTTCAAGCTCTGAGTTAAAAGAAAAGTTAAGTGAATTTACTCTTAGAGAATTTTCAAAGTCAGATGATGTCTCTAGAGATTTTGAAGAAATAGATGCTTTTGTAATTGACTATAATAATGAATCAGCTGATCCAGATATTTCAGAGATTATTGAGATTGTTAAAAAAATTAGATCAAGTGTATATGGTTATCTAAAACCTGTATTTTGTAATACTCACGATTTGACTAATTATACAATAGAAGAATTTACAGATGCTAAAGGGGTGGTCAAGTTTATTGAAACTATTAACCAAGAAATAGCTAATATAGAACAAGTTATCAAAAATATAAATAATGTAGTAAATGATTGGCAAGCTCGATTTTTGGTGTATCTATGTACGCGAAAAGCAGCTAGAGACTTAACTCCATATAAAAATAACTCTAAAGAAACATGCTATAGTTATCCAGTTTTAGATGTATTTATCCAAGATGATGATTTTAACTATATTGACTGGATAAATGAGCTTAAAAACTTAGGTATTGTTAAATTTAAAAAATTAATAAAATCATTTTTATATTGTTCTAAATGTACATCGACGCATACATTATTCTCTAAGAGGTGCCCAGAGTGTCATAGTGAAGATATAATTTTTGGAGCTGATAGTAAGCTGCCAGAAAGCTATTCTTGTAGAGTTTGTGAAAGCATATTTGTTAAGCCAGAGTTTGTCTCAGAATGTGTAGAATGTGGTACGGTAGTATCTATAGAGCAGATGCGCAGACATAACGTTATCGAGTATACACTTACTAGTAATGCTGAGCATCATATAAAAGAGAATTTATTAAATTATTCGGTACCGGTATATGATGAAATAAATTATATTGTTCCAGAGTTTTTTTACAGCTTAGTTGATTGGGCATACTCTATGCAAAATAGAGACCCTGCGTACGAGTTTTCACTAATACATATTAATATATTTGATTATATTGGAGCTAATGATATTGAAGCTATATCTAAGGCACTAAAGGAAGTATTACGAAAAACGGACATGCTCACTAGAATGTCTCAATCTGATATATGGCTATGGCTACCAGGAACTAACGTTGAAGGTGCTGAGGTAGTTGTAAAAATGATTAAAGATACTCACCTATCTGAAAAAGATAAAATTGAGGATCTAATCAATATAGACGTTTTTCATTCTAAATCATTGGAGAATTTCTCTACTACAGAAAAGCTTCTACAAGGTTCGTCAGCGAAAGAATAATTATATTTCTCAAGGTTTTATTCTATCATTTATAAATGATTATATGTTTATTGTCATATGCATTTATATTTAGGAAAAGTTCATTACTTGACTAAATAGCTATAGTTGAAAAAAATTTAACCCATGTTTAGTGTAAAATATATTGTCTGTTGTATCTGTCGAAATTATAATCAAAATAATAATTACATTGAAATCTATCTCAGATTTTAAATTTTCTATAAAAGATTTTTTATGATGTATATGAAGAAATATACGAGTAGGCTAAATATCTAAAATAGCTGTAGTCAGTCAACTAACTTAGAGAGGGTTGCTATGAGCAAATCAATAGTTACAGAAGGAAAAGCAAATATAGTAAGCATAGACCTAAAGAAATCTATGAATAATCTTAAGTATAAATTAGCTACTTTTAGGCTTGATAATAGGCTTCTTAAAGAATTCTCAGATAAACTTCTTAAAAAACCAAAACCACATTTTGATACTGATGATTTTAAAGAGTATTTATCAAGTAATGGTATATTATTTGATGATTTATCTAGTGAAGATGTAACTAAACTTATAATTACTTACCAAAAAGAAAATTTAAAAAGGTAATAAAATTAAATAATTTATTTTTTATTATTTTTTACTACCTCAACAGGGCCATGATCATCACAGTGATCGCCATGAGGGTGGTGAAGTCTACCATCTACAATATAATCAATATGATCACCATGAGGAACAGCTTCGTGTCCGCAGTTTGGTCCATGAACATGATCACAGCATTCATCTTTGATAGGTTTGCACCCCTCTGGATTCTTTTCTGATACTTCTAAAGTATGCTCGTCATAGTGGCCTTCATGTTTGTGGTGCAGATGTCCATCGTGTAAGTAATCATAATGATCGCCATGCTTTACTTTTGTATGACCACAGCCATCTTTATGTTCATGATCGTGATTTTTATGAATTTTACATTTGCTCATAATGCTTCTCCTTTTATCTTATTAAATAATATCTCTATTTTTATTTTAACAGCTTTTGTCTTAAACCTTCAAATAAATAGATAGTTGCTGCTTGAGCAACATTTAAAGATTCAATATCACTAAGTGTAGGGATCATAGTTTTTTCACCAACTGAAAAATCTTGGATACCATTAGCCTCTTCGCCTAAAATTAGTACACTATTTTTTAGCTTAAAGTTCTCATCATAGCAAGAGATACCTTCATGAGGAGTAGTTAACCAAATTTGATGATTTTTAATTTTTGAAATATTTTTTAGCTCCTTAAGATCGTCAATGTAGTTAAAGTTTAAGCCAAACTGAGCTCCCATTCCCGCTCTGATTGCTTTAGGGTTAAATGGATCTACAGTTCCATTAACAAGAACTACTTCTGTTAACCCGACAGCTATTGCTGTACGCAATATCGTTCCAATATTCCCTGGATCTTGGATTCTATCTAAAACTAATATGAAATCATCATTAAACGTAAGATTATTAAACCCTTTTTTATAGGCTAAGATCAAAACTCCCTGTGAATTTTGAGTTTGTGAGAGCTCACTGATATCTTTTTCAGAAACGATGTATTTTTTATCTATAGGGTATGAGTCGCTATCTGATTTTTCAGTCACTATTATTGTATGTATATCTGAAGATGGAAGTCTTTGGATAGCTTCTTGACAACATCTTAGACCTTCTATCACATAGTAGGAAGATTTTTTTCTACCTTGAGATGTATGGAGTTTTTTTATTTCTTTATGTAGCTTTTGTGTAAGAGTTCTCATTAAAATTACGTAATATAAACTATTGTCTATATTCTATGTTTTTTATAATGATCTTTAAATAAGAAAAATATCTATTTTTGATATATGTAAAAAGACATGTTATGTTAAGTAGCTACTAGTACTAAGAAATATGACATTTATGCAAAGAAAAAAAGGGGCGTATGCTCCAGTATTTTATCCTGCAATTATTTTAGCTTCGATACTAGCATTATTAGGTATTATCTTTCCAAAAGATTTTGCTAACTATATGTCGATTGTTCAAAACCTAATTTTAGAAAAATTTGGCTGGGCATATATCTTAGCTATGAGTATTTTTGTTTGCTTATGTTTAATTTTAATGTTTGGTAGATTTGGTGATATTAAACTTGGTCAAGAGCATGATTTACCTGAGTATAGTAATATATCTTGGTTTGCGATGCTCTTTGCAGCTGGTATGGGTATAGGTTTGATGTTTTATGGTGTAGCAGAACCATTAAAACATTTTTTATCTCCACCAAGTATCTCTAATGACCAATTGGAAATAGTTAAGCAAGCAATGAATACTACATTTTTTCATTGGGGTATAGAAGCCTGGTCTGTATACGTCATAGTAGGGCTATCTCTGGCATATTTTGCCTATAGGCATGATCTGCCTCTATTACCTCGATCTGTTCTTTATCTTATATTGTGAGATAAAATCTATGGCCCTTTAGGTCATGCGATAGATGTATTTGCAATTCTAGGGACATTGTTTGGGGTTGCAACTTCACTTGGTTTTGGAGCTATGCAAATAAGTTCAGGAATCAGTTTCTTAACAGGACTTCCTGATACTATAAATATGCAAGTAATCTATATTATATTCATTGTTGCATTAGCAACACTATCTGTAGCATTAGGTCTTGATAAAGGTATTAAATTTCTAAGTAACTTTAATATAGTATTAGCAGTGTTATTGTTGGTTTTTATATTATTTCTTGGCAATACAACAGGACTGATACAAGATTATGTTCAGAATATAGGGTATTATTTAAGTACTTTGGTTAATCAAACCTTTAACTTATACGCTTATAATAAAGAAAGTCAAGAGTGGTTAAGAAGTTGGACTTTATTTGGGCTGGTGGATAGCTTGGTCTCCTTTTGTTGGTATGTTTATCGCCAAAGTCTCTAAAGGGAGAACTATTCGACAGCTTACTATAGGAGTTTTGTTTATCCTACAGGTTTTACATTTTTATGGATGACTATATTTGGTAACTCAGCTATTAATATTGTTATGAACTTTAATGCTCAAAATCTTATAGATGCGGCTAATAATAATATTCCAGTTGCTCTTTTTGAGTTTTTTCAGTATTTTCCTTTCTCTACACTACTTTCAATTCTAGCAGTATTCTTGATAGTTACATTCTTTGTCACATCTGCAGATAGTGGAGCATTAGTTATAGATATCTTAGCTACAGGAAATGCTAAAAAATCAATAACTATGCATCGTATTGCTTGGTCAGTTTTATGTGGGTTATTGGCTATCTCACTTATTTTTGCTGTTTACAATCAGCAACTATAATTAGTGCATTTCCCTTATTATTTATCCTGTTTTTAATGTCTATTTCATTAATTAAATCATTAAGATTAGACTATCTAAGACTCAAAAGTATTGAAACACACTCTACAGTTGTACAGTATGTAAAAGCAAATACCTCTTGGCAAAAAAGGTTAGAAGCTATAGCTTATAAACCATCAAAAGATCAAGCTATTAGTTTTTTACAAAAAGATGTTACAACCGCTATTATAGAGGTTGCAGATGAGATGGAAAAAAATGGTATAGATACTCAAGTTTTAAGAGACCATGATAATATACAGCTGACTATATCGATAGAAGATAGTGAGGACTTTGTTTATAGCGTGATTCTAAGAACTTATCAATCTAAAAATAATACTACATATAATAGAGTAGAGGTTTTACTAAGCCATGGTGGGCAATATTATGACATTATGGGATATTCAAAAGATCAAGTAATCGCTGATATTGTTAACCAGTATGATAAGCATTTACATTATTTACATTTATCTGTAGCAGATAAAGATATTGTTAATTAATAACAACATAACTGAGATTTAGTATCCAAGCAAAGCTTATCCATATAAGATATGGTATAAGTAAGTATCCAGCAGTTTTACTGATATTATTAAATATTCTAATATTCCAAGCTAGGAAAATCCACAATATAGTCATCTCTAATAATGCTAACCCTAGTTCGTGCCAACAGAAAAATATAAAACTCCATAAAAAATTAAGCCCTAGTTGGATAGCATAAACAATAAAAGCTTTTTCTCTAAGTTGTCCTTTTAAAAACACTAACCATCCTGAGATAGCAATCATTATATATAAAATGCTCCATACTGGCGCAAATAACCAATTAGGTGGTGCAAAAGAAGGGCTATTTAGGTTCTCAAACCAAGTTGGTATATTATGTGCGGTTAAGGCACCAACTAGCATACCGATTCCTAAGATTATAACTATAAATATAGCTAATGATATATAGTCCTTAAGACCTATATTGTTATTCATTTTTGCTCCTATATTTGCTAAAAAACCTTTTAATATCTTCTAAATATTGTAGATTAGAATATACTTTTGCAAAAGTTTGTATAATAATTATTAACAATATTTAATACATAGAGGTGTTAGAGTGCTTAAAACAAAAAGTTTAACTCCAAAAGAGTACGAGATTATAATCAACAAAGATACTGAGCAGCCATTTACAGGTAGATATAATGATTTAGATCAAAAGGGTGTATATATCTGTAGAAATTGTGCGACACCTTTATTTAAAGCTGATAGTAAGTTTATTTCAACTTGTGGTTGGCCTAGTTATGATATTCATATAGGTAATAATGTCAAAGAACTTCCTGATGCTGATGGTAGAAGAACTGAGATTCTATGTAATTCATGTGATGGACATTTGGGACATATTTTTCATGGTGAAAACTACACAAGTTTAAACACGCGTTACTGTGTTAACTCTGCATCTGTTGATTTTATTGCTAATGAGAATTTTGGCGAAACTGAAGAAATAATTGTTGCAGCAGGATGCTTTTGGGGCGTTGAATATTATATGAAAAAACTTGATGGAGTTTTATTTGCTGAGTCAGGTTACTGTGGTGGAGATCAACCGTACCCTAATTATAAAGAAGTTTGCAATGGTAATACGGGATATTTAGAAGTTGTTAGGATAATTTTTGATAGATCTAAACTTACTTTAGAGTCATTGCTTAAACATTTCTTTGAAATTCATGATTTTGAGCAAACTGATGGTCAAGGTCCTGATATTGGAGAACAGTATAAATCTGCTATATTTTATTATGATGACAAGCAAAAGCAAATTGCGGAAGATGTAAAAGATATTTTAACTGAGAAGGGATATAAGGTAGCTACAGAAATTAGAGAAATGAAGCCTTATTATGTAGCTGAAGATTATCATCTAGATTATTATATGAAGCAAGGAACACTACCTTACTGTCACACACATAAGAAAATATTCTAATTAAGCTTTTACTGGAAATAATCTATTTTTAATCACCATAAAAATAAGTATAGATAAAATTACAAATCCTAATTGTTGCACAGGAATTTCTATCATTAAGTTAGAAACAGATGAAAAACTAATAAGAAACCCAGCAAAACCAGCTGCTATGAATCTTAGTAATCTTACAATGGCATTCCCGGCTGCAAAACCTTCTTTTAACAAATCAATAGCTTTTGTTGTTGTGATAATGTTTATTAAAGAAAAGCTTACTGTTGCAAAGGCATTTAAAATAATAAAGAGATAAATATTATTAAGGTAAGTTGAGCTTATAATATTAGCAATTAATATTACAATTACAGAAGCATAGCCCATAAAAATAAAATATTTTTCATTAGAAGAATTTATTTTATTTTTTATATAATAACTAGCTAATACAACACCGCAGATATTTAGGGCAAAAAGTATACAGAATCGAATATATCCTAATTTATAATATCCAATAATCAAATTAGAAGATGAGCTAATGAAGCTAAAAAATGCCCCAAAGCAAAGACCACTAGCTACTGAGGTTATTATAAATGGAGGATTTATTAAATGTTTAAAATAAACTTTGAAACTATATGGTAAGCTCTTTGATCTGTTTTTTGACATAAGAGTTTCAGGTATTGCAAATGATATTATAAGTAGGATAATTCCATAGATAGTTAAAAAGTGAAAAATATCTTGCCATCTTCCTGTTGTATATATAATTATACTTCCAATAATTGGGGCAACTATTGGAGCTATCATAAATATCATAGCCATCGTAGCCATCGTAGCCATCATTTTTATGAGTTTCTGTCCTCTATAGCAATCTTTTAGTATAGCAGATGCAGCTATAGAAGCAGGAGAGTCTCCTAAGCCTTGCATAAATCTCATAAATATCAACATATCGAAATCATGGGTGAACGAGCATAATATAGTACTTAGTATATATATAAGCATCCCAATGATAAGTATGTTTTTTCTTCCAAACCTATCTGATAATGCTCCCCAAAAAACCATACCGACACCAAAACCGATAAGGTAAGTTGAGATTGTAATAGATAGAATGCTAACATCTACTTGAAAGAAACTACTAATACTTCCAAATGCAGGAATATATGTGTCAGTAGCAAAAGGTGGTAATGCAACAAAGATTACCACAAAGAAAACAAGGTATTTACTACCTTTTCTTAGCTGGTACATTTTTAATATTAATTATTTAATAATTTAGAGAATATTATTATAGCAAATAAATTTGTTTTATAATTTTTAAATTTAGGATTTCAAAAAAGTTGAATATTAGATAAGTTTAGAGTTATTAAGCTTGGCTTGAAGTAGTAGCTGTCGTTGCTGTTGCTTTATTATCGCTCGCTTTTTTAGCCTTATCTATTGCTTGTTGGATGTTTGAGGCACTTGTATAACCACCTATTACAGTAGTGTTATCAGCATTAGCGCCTTTAAGCGGAGCAATTACAAGGAAAGGAGTTCCTTGGATATCAAGGTCTTTGAAGCCCATTTCTAAAGTAGATTTTAAATGTGCTGCTATCTTATTATCTTTAATAGCTTTTTTAACAGCATCAAGCTTAGCTCCAGCTTGTGTAGCTACTTTATTTACAGTTGAATCTGTTAGTTTACCTTCATCTTCTCCCGTAGCAAATATACCATTATGATACTTAACATAAGTGTCTGCACCATATAGTTTATATATAGCAGTACCGACTTCAGCAGCGTACTCTGATGCAGGAGATCTTTGACCAAAGATAGGGAATTCACCAAAGACGACTTGAGTATCACTATTATCTTTCATGATTTTCTCAATTTCAGGAGCTAGCTTTGAGCAGTACATACATTGATAATCAAAGAACTCATATACCACAACATTTGGATTTTTAACATCAGACTTAGGAGTTAAATCAGAGTTGTACATACTATCTTTTATTTTTAGGAAGCTGTCTACTCTTTTTTGGCTCATTTCAGTCATCATCGCTTGACGAAGTGAATCCATATTGCTTTTTATATCTTGCTCGGAGATTTCTGGCTTCTTAGCTTTCATAGCATCTTCAAATCCTGCTATTACTCGATCTTTATATATGCCGTAGCTTTTTAAATTTGGATCTTGAGCGATACTAGAACCCATGCCGTAACCAATAGTGTAGCTAGCATTAGATTTAACATTATCGTTAGTTGTATCAGTTGTTTTTTGAGTAGTTGTTGCTACTGTAGAACCAGAGCCTGTGTTAGTGCTAGCAGCTGAAGAAGCACTATTGCCACTATCATTAGAACAAGCAACCAAACTAGTTGTAATTGCCGCTACAGCTAGCGCTTTTAAAAGTTTTTTCTTAGTCATTTTTTACTCCTTTAGCTTCAATTACTTACTTTGAGTTTTTTTGTGCAGCCATAGCTTGTTTTTGGAAAGCCATCATAGCACTTTGCATTTGTTGAGGAGTTAGTTTTGGTTTTTTTGCATTAATGCCATCTTTTAAACCATCAATAATTTGTTGATTATCAGCAGTAACATTATTTTGTTGCATTTGAGCCTGTAGAGTCTTAGCCATTGTATATCCGACTGAGTAACTTATGTTAGATTTTGTATCTGTTGCTGCAAAACTAGAACTAATCAAAGCTCCAGCTACTAATGGAGCTACAAGTAGAGTCTTAGTTAATTTCATTATTGATATTCTCCTTTGTTTTTATAAAAGTATTCTCTAGCAATTCTAACAAACAATACATAAATCACAATCATTTATGTTCTTTTTGAGCTAATCTTTGTTGTTTGTCTATAGCCCAGTCAAGGTGTTCTAATAATAATAGGTTATTACTAAACTGATCTTTTTTAGTTATTAAGGCTTGGATATTTCTTTCACTATATGGCGAATTCCCTATTGCAATAGCAATATTTCTCATCCATGCATCATAGCCTATTCTACGAATAGCTGATCCTAGAGTATATTTATCAAAATCATCTTGTGTCCATGAAAATAGTTCTAGTAAAGGCTTATTTACCAAAAAATCTCTTTGTTGGAAATCTTTTTCGGTCGTTGTTGGCGTATCATCATTAAATGGACAAACTAGTTGACAATCGTCACAGCCATATATTCTAGTTCCTATTTTATCTCTAAGCTCTAGTGGTATGGCATTTTTATTCTCAATTGTTAAATATGAAATGCACTTGCGAGAGTCAATCATTTTTCCTGGTTGTATGGCTCCTGTAGGGCAAAGCTTGATACATGCTTGGCACTTTCCACATGAGTCAACGTGTTTAGTTTGATTAGGAAGGTTAGATAGGTCTAAATTACTATATATAACACCAATGAAAAAGAACGATCCTTGAGTCTTGTTCATTAACATTGAGCTTTTACCTTGCCAACCAAGACCAGCTTTTTCAGCTAAAGGTCGCTCTAATACAGGAGCACTATCTGTAAATACTCTAAACTGGTGACCACCTGTTAGCTCATCAATATATTGCCCTAATTTTTGTAACTTTTTTTTCATTACTTTATGGTAGTCTCTACCGTGAGCATATATTGAAATATCAGCAATATTATCTATAGCTCTTAATTTTTTGACTTCAGATTTTATTGATACTGGTCGATTAAGATAGTTTAGTGTAGCAACTATAACACTATTTGTACCAGGAACTAACTCGTCAGGAATATATCTTTTTGAACCATGCTTAACCATATAATCAAGATCTGCATGGTATCCCTTTTCTATCCATTGATTATAGTATGGTATATATTCAGAAAGATCACAGTCAGCTTTTGAGATTGATGATAAGTTTAACTCGTTAAGGGCGTAGTCTTTAACTTTCTGCCACTGTTGTAAAGAAAGTTCAAGCT
This sequence comes from Francisella sp. 19X1-34, assembly GCF_041102755.1. Taxonomy (NCBI): domain Bacteria; kingdom Pseudomonadati; phylum Pseudomonadota; class Gammaproteobacteria; order Thiotrichales; family Francisellaceae; genus Francisella; species Francisella sp. 19X1-34. Next base: position 39,545 of record NZ_JBGCTX010000006.1, on the reverse strand, counting down.
TCATAATTAGCTGTCAGTACGTTTGATGTCCCAAAGTTTTTCTAAAGCATATAGGTTTCTAGTTTCTTCAAGCATTATATGAGCTACAATATCACCAGTATCTACTAAGATCCAGTCAGATTTATTGTCCCCTTCAATACCTAGTATAGATACCTTGTTTTTTTTAAGTTCTTGTTCAAGATTTTTAGAAAGGGCCTTAGCATGAGTAGTTGATGAGGCTGTACAAATTACAACTTTGTCCATCATATCTGTTAGATGTTCTACATCTATAGTTTGGATGTCTAATCCTTTTAGATCATCTAGTGCTTCTGTCACAATATGTAATCTTTGATCCGTTGTCATAAATTTAAATTAGTTTTAAGTTCTATAATTTTGATCTAAGATTATAACACAAGTTATAACTGAAGTTACGCACTAAACATAAATTTGAGCATAAAGACAAAGTATTATATGCAAGGCAGGTTTTTATTAGCATAGCAGTAGCTATGGTGATAAAGTTCTAACGCAGTCAGATGACACTTAGATTTTTGTCCTTTGGATGATATAATTTGCATTAAATAACGTCGTCACCAAGATTTGAAGCTACTAGTAGCTCTTGATCTTGTTTCCTAGTTCTTTAACGCAACTTATAACACTCAAAATATATTTAGTGCGTAACTTCAGTTATAATAAAATAATGGTATCATTATCTAAGTTAAGATTTTAGGAGTAAAGGCTATGAATAGGAAAAGCTTATTTTTATTTTTATTACTAGTAATTCTGGTGGCTATTGGTTTGTTTTTGTTTTATAGATTTGCTCAATGGTATGAACAACTACTTGGATCAATTTTCTCTTATATTGTTATGGTCAGTTTAGCTTTATTTATATTTACACCATTTAGATATATAAAAGATAAAAAGGCAAATATAAATGTATTTAGCTATATTAAATACCTAGGCGTTACAGTGTTAGTGCTAGTTAAATTTGTAGTTAATGTATTAAAGGAAATTGTTCTAACATTTAGCTATATAGTCTCAAGAATCTTTACAAACAAAAGTTTTTCTCAGCCCAAAAAAGAATCTTCTGAAAAAATAGATCAAGAGTTACCACAAGAATAAATGCAATATACATCTGAACAACAAAAGATTATTAATCATAATATAAAAAAGCATGCCTTAGTTTCAGCAGTTGCTGGTAGTGGTAAGACACAAACACTTATTGCTAGAATTGAGCATCTAATATCTAAAGGAATCAATCCTAACAAAATATTAGTATTAATGTACAACAAATCTGCGCAACTTGACTTTGCAAATAGACTTAAAAAAGTCCTTAGGCCCGAAATATCTAGATCAATCAATGTGCGAACTATGCATTCTCTAGGTAATAGCTTTTTACAAGCTTTTGCCAAGGCAGGTTATGTTAATATAGAAAAAATTCTTAAAGAATACGAAGTTGATAATATTATTCAAAAATTATTAAAACTATATCAAAAAGAATTTAAAATAACTAAAGATATTGATAATGAAAGGGTAGAGAATTTTAAAGAGTATATTTCATTACTTAAATCTGACCTTACTTTGAATAATCAAAGAATAAAAGATCTAAGTGCAAAAGAAAAAAAGCTTCTAGATAAGGTTTTTGTCGAGTTTAATAAAGAGTGTGAAACGCAAAAGGCAATAACATATGATGATATGATATATTTGCCAGCAAAGTTATTTGAAAAAGATAGCTCAAGTGTAGCTCGGGCAAATAATTTATATTCGTATATTATCATTGATGAGTATCAAGACATAAATCAAGCACAGCAATTTTTTCTAAAATGCTTAGTTGGTGATAATACCTATGTAATGGCTGTTGGTGATGTTGATCAAACTATCTATCAGTGGCGTGGTTCAACACCTTACTATATGTTAGAAGGTTTTAAAAAAGATTTTAAAAATGTAACACAATATCAGTTATCTTATACTTTTCGCTACGGCGATTTAGTATCTCTTATGGCAAACAATATTATTACTAATAATAAGAAGCGTCATAATAATCTCTGTATAACTTATCCTAAATTAGAAGATAAAACTACAGATATTAGTATCTTGGATAATACTGACAAGGTTGTTTTAAAGTTAAAAGCTTTGATTGATAGTGGTGTAAGAGCAGATCAGATTGCAATATTAGTTCGTAAATATAATTCAACCACAGTTTTTGAGCTAAGTTGTTTGTATAATGATTTGGCTTATAATGTTGTTGCAGATAAAAATATTTTTAGTGAGAATCTTTTTAAAGCAATATATGGTTATTTGATGCTGTTTAATAAGGGGTATGGTTTTGAAAAACATACTATAGAGCAGCGTGTTGAGTTTATAAAATCAATGCTAGATTATCCATCGCTGTATCTAAAAAAAGATGCTAAGCAAAAATTAGCTCAAGAAATAGCTAAAGATGTTTCTCAAGCAATGAGTTTAATAGCAGACCTTACACAAACAGTGGATAAGCCTTTTAAAGAAAAAAATATATTAGCAGTTTCAAGTAGTTGGAGAGCTATTTTTAACAACACTAAGATAAAAAGATCTGAACGTGCAATAAACTTTATTTTGGAAAATCTAGATTTAGAAAAGCAAATTTCTAAAGTATCTGGAGAGACACACTCAAGTAAATCAAAACTTCAAATCATAGATGGTATAGCTAGTTTTGCAAAAAGTAAAAAAAACTCTTTAGTTGAATTTATCGAGCTACTACATAACCTTTATCTTAAATCTAATCAGCAAGATAGTAATGATCCAGATCAAATCCAGATAATGTCAATGCATAGAGCAAAAGGTCTTGAGTGGGACTATGTGGTAGTTCATGATGTTACAGAGGGTGGTTTTTTTGGTGATAAGAATACTAAGGTTTCAGATGATGTTATTGAAGAGGAGAGAAGGCTTTTTTATGTTGCTATTACTAGGGTCAAAAAACACTTATTCATAGTTTCTGCTGATGATATCAGCAGGTTGTCTGCATGGTATCAAATTAAGAAGAACTCTTATCCAAAAGATTTAAAATGTAAAAATAGTCTAAGATTTCTCTATGAAGGGAATTTGGTTGAAAGTGAGAGTTATTTAGAGAATTTTGGCTCTTTAGAAAATACTGATATAAAAAATAAAATTATAAAAAAATATCATCAAAAAGTTTCAAACCTTTAGTTAAGTTGAAGGCTGTAAATTAGCTTCATAATCATTGGTTTTATCTTCTTGTAGCTTAGGTTTAGGTTCTTTAGTATTTGGATCAAAAGGTTTTTCTGATATTTGTAAAGATGGCTTAGATATTAGTTTCCCATCTTTCATTTTTCCTATCCAGCTGCCATCTTTTGCTGTTTCTGGCTTAAAATCTTTCATAATTTCAAGATACTTTTTCCAGCATTCTGCTTTGTATGTGACTTTTTGTCCATTATTTATAACTTTTTTAACCCAGGTTTTACCTTTATCTGTAGATACCTCATATGTCATAAGACAATAGCTTGAAGGTTTAGGCATAGCTGCAATTTCAGCCGCTTTTTTTGCTTCTTCTTGTTTTTTTATAACCGATTGATGATAGAAATAATACCCTGTCGAGGATATTAATATCAATATGATTAATATGATAAAGATAACTATACTTTTCTTTCTTATATTCTTCTTTTTCTTCATTTTAAGATCTTAAAATAACGATATAGTCAAGATTATATATGTAATTATGGGTAAATGCGATCAGTAGAGTTTATTTTATTTAGTAAAATAGTTTATAATATTGTCTGTTTTATTTATTTTAATTAAGAAACCTATAGGGATATCTTTGAAGGTAAATCATGATTACTACTAAAGAGTTACGTAATAAATTTATAAATTATTTTAAAGCTAAAAAACATTCGCATCAACCAAGTTCATCATTGATTCCATTTGGTGATGAAACTCTACTTTTTACAAATGCAGGAATGGTACAGTTTAAAGATGTTTTTCTTGGAGCTGAGAAAAAAGATTTTTCTCGTGCAGTGACTGTACAAAAATGTTTAAGGGCTGGCGGTAAGCACAATGATTTAGACAATGTTGGTTATACTGCAAGGCATCATACATTCTTTGAGATGTTAGGTAATTTTAGCTTTGGAGATTATTTCAAAAAAGAAGCTATTGAGTTTGCTTGGGAATTTCTAACTAAAGAAATTAAACTACCTTCTGATAAGCTATGGGTAACTATATATGCTACAGATGAAGAGGCTTTTGATGTTTGGCATAATGATATTGGCTTGCCTAAAGAGAGAATCATTCGTATAGACAGTACTGATAATTTTTGGTCAATGGGAGATACAGGTCCATGTGGGCCATGTACAGAAATTTTTTATGATCATGGAGAGGATGTCCCTGGAGGTTTACCAGGAACTCCTGAAGAAGATGGTGATAGATATATTGAAATATGGAATATTGTATTTATGCAATATAATCGCCATATTGATGGTAGCACTACGGATTTACCACGACCGTCAGTGGATACGGGAATGGGGCTTGAGAGAATAGCAGCTGTTTTACAGGGGGTTCACAATAACTATGAAATAGATCTTTTTCAAGCACTAATTAAAAAGGCTCAGCAGATTACAAATGCGAATAGTAGCAGCTTAGCATCATTGAAGGTTATTGCAGATCATATCCGTTCATGCGCATTTTTAATTGCTGACGGCGTTTTGCCATCTAATGAAGGTAGAGGATATGTTTTACGCAGGATTATTCGTCGTGCAATCCGTCATGGTAATAAGCTTGGTGCAAATGATGTCTTTTTTTATAAGCTTGTTGATGAGTTAATTTCTCAAATGGGTGAAGCTTATCCGCAATTAATTCAAAAAAGAGATCTTATAGAAAAAACTTTAATTAAAGAAGAAGAGCTTTTCTTAAAAACTATCGAGAATGGCATAAAAATATTTGAGTCAGAAATAGAAAGTTTGAAAGGTAATATCATCTCTGGTGATGTTGCCTTTAAACTTTACGACACTTATGGCTTTCCTTTAGATTTAACTGCTGATATGGCAAGAGAAAATGGCTTGAAAGTTGATGAGGCTACTTTTCAAAAGCTAATGCAAAAACAAAAGCAAAGATCAAAAGATGCTGGTAAGTTTAATATTGATTATAATAATCTTATTAGCTCTCAAATCAAATCTGAATTCAAGGGATACTCAACTCTAATAGAGGATGCAAAGGTTCTTGAGATTTATCAAGAAGGAAATGCTGTAGATAGTTTAACAGAACATGAAGAAGCTGTTATTATTCTTGATAAAACTCCTTTTTATGCGGAATCTGGTGGCCAAATTGGTGATAAAGGCATTCTTGAAGGAGTTGGTGTAGAGTTTATTGTTGAAGATGTACAAAAATCTGGTAATGCCATTTTACATATAGGTAAACTTTCTAAGGGAACTCTTCGAGTAAATGATGAGATAACTGCAAGAGTAAATGACCAGCAAAGATTGGCTATCGCAGCAAATCATAGTGCAACACACTTATTACATAAAGCTTTGAAAATTGTATTAGGAAATCATGCAGAGCAAAAAGGATCTTTAGTTGATGAAAGAAAACTAAGGTTTGATTTTACTCATGATAAGGCTATTTCTAGAGAGCAAATTCAACAGCTTGAAACTTTGGTAAATAGGCAAATTAGAATGAACTATCCTGTTAATACGATAGAAACATCACAAGACAAAGCTAAAAATATGGGCGCAGAAGCTCTTTTTGGTGAGAAGTATGGAGATATCGTTAGAGTTATATCAATGGGTGACTTCTCAATAGAGTTTTGTGGAGGTACTCATGTAAGTCGCACAGGAGATATTGGTTTATTTAAGATCGTTTCAGAAGGTGGTATCGCTTCTGGTGTTAGAAGAATAGAAGCAATAACTACACAACAGGCTATTGATTATACTTTTGAAGTTGAAAATAAAGTTGTAGCTATTAAAGACTCTTTGAAAGCAAATGATAGTAATGTTTTTGATAAGCTCAAATCATTATTAGAGCAAGTTAAAAACCAAGAAAGACAGATTGCTAAATTAAAAAAAGATTTATTATCTGGGTCAAGCAATGATATCAAAGAGCAAAAGTATGGTGATAAAACTGTTGTTATTGCTAATATTGAAGGTGTAGATGTTAAGACTTTACGTGAAAAAATAGATGATTATAAATCTAAAGATGATAAGATAGTTGTTGTTTTAAGTACGATAAACTCTAATAAAGTTCAGTTTGTAATTGGCGTAAGTAAAGCTCTAACCTCACTAATTAAAGCCGGAGATATTGCGAAAGAGCTTAGTAGTCATATTGATGGTAAAGGTGGAGGGCGCTCTGATATGGCTCAGGGTGGTGGTAATAACTATGCAAATATTGATACTGCTTTGGCTGAGGTTGAAAAATTTATTTGTAAATATATAAAAGAGTAGTATTTTGAAAATAGCACGTAGATATTTATCAATATTGTTAGGTATATCTTTTTGTAGCCTTGGCTTTGCTAATGGCATAGTATCTGACTATAGTACTACAATTAAACAAGCTATAAAAAACTCACCACAGTATAAATATATTGGTTATCAGCTAGATTCTCAACAAATGGATCCAGCTATTCAATTAGGTAAGTTATTACCAAAAATAGATATTGGAGGATCAATAACTGCAGGAGACATATTACAAAATAAAGGAAATGATGGAGGAGATCTAGGATCTGGCCGTTTTAATGGGATAGAAGGTTTACTTACATTAACTCAACCACTGTATGATTATGGAGCATATAAAGATTTACAATCAGCACAAGAGACTGCTCAATTTGCTCAACAAGACTATAGAACTAATTATCAACAGTTTTTATATGATGTTAGTTATGCTTATTTTAATCTGGCAAAAGCTATAAAAAATGTTCAGTATAATTCCTATAACCTAAAATCCAACAAACAAAGCTATAATGAGCTTCAAAATAAATATGATTCAGGGGTTGCTGATATTGCAGATTATGAAACAGCAAAAGCTAACTACTATATAGCACAAGCTGATTATGCAGCAGCAAAAAGAGAACAAAAAGTTGCTCGAGCTCAGTTGCGTAAGTTTACAAATAATGAAGATGATATTGTCTTATATAGCAATAAGTTTAAAATAAAAAATCCATCACCAGAGACAGAAGAGGGATGGGAGGAACTTGCAATGCGAAGTAATCCTTCATACCTTGGTTCTATGCATACTAAAGAGAGTAAATATTATAATTACCAGTCAGTAACAGGTACCTTCATGCCTAAAGTTAACTTTGAAATTAAGTACTCTCCTGGGTTTAATGAGGTAAGCTCATTAGGTAACCCAGTTTTTGATTTTGAGCTACCTTCACAGGGTACAGTTAATGCTTTTTATTTTGGGCTAAATCTAACTTGGAATATATTTGCCGGTGGTACCAACTATGCACAACTTAAAAAGGCAGCATATGATTACCAGTCTTCTGAATTTGATATGATCCAAACAGGCAGGGTTGCTGAGAATGATGCAATGTATGCATTTAGATTTGTTCAGTTAAAAAGAAAAGAGGTTATGAACCTTCGTAAAGGTGTTGTAGCAGCTAAAATAGCTTATGAGAAATATAAACAAAGATATGAGCAAGGTACAACAACAATTACACAGTATTTCATACTATTGAATGATTATTATAAAAGATTAATTCAGTTAAATAATGCTGAGTTTGATTATGTTATGGGATTTTTAAGTCTTTATAAAACAGCTGGTATCTTAACAGCAAGTACAGTACAAGACTTTAATAACTGGCTAATCTTGGATCAAAACGTGGAGCTATAAAAAAATGCATATATCTACAAAGTTGACTTGTTTTACACAAGATAGGGATACAAACTCTTTACCTATATTTTTAATTAAAAAAGAGAAGTTTACTGATTGGTTAAGAGAACAAAGCAGTTTTTTACAAAATTTTGTAAGGCAGTTTGATAGTAAGAAAACAGTTTTAATGATTCCAGATTTAGATGGCAATATTAATAAAGTCATTTGTTTGGTTTCAAAATCTATGTTTAGTATTGCGGATTTACCTGGACAGTTACCAAAAGGTAGTTATCATATAGAGTATTCAGATATTAAAGATTTAAATTTATATTATACTGCATTTGCATTAGCAAGTTATAAATTTGAAAGATATAAGTCAAAAGCATCTGATGTAGAAGTAAAACTATTTTTGCCTCAAGAATATCAACACATTTTAATAACTGCAGAAGCAAATTATCTTGTCAGAGATATGATAACAACCCCGGCTGAAGATATGGGACCAGCTGACATTTCAGCAGTCATAAAACAACTAGCTAATCAGTTTAATGCTAAGTTTGATGAAATTGTTGGTGAAGATCTTGCCAATCAAGGTTATATGGGAGTATATACTGTAGGTAAAGGTAGTCATCGCCCACCACGTTTAGTTAGATTAAATTGGGGCGATGAAAAGCATCCTAAAATATCAATTGTTGGAAAGGGTGTTGCTTTTGATACTGGTGGGGTAGATGTTAAACCTGCAGCAGGAATGCTTCTTATGCATAAAGATATGGGCGGATCTGCAAATGCTATAGGTCTAGCATATATGATAATGAAATATAATCTACCTGTGAATTTAAGCCTAGTAATTCCGACAGTTGAAAATGCTATTGATGCTAAATCATATAGACCTAGTGATATAATTAAAATGAAAAATGGTACTACGGTACAAGTAACAAATACAGATGCAGAAGGTAGACTTATATTAGTTGAGCCTTTACATGATGAAGCTCAGAAGAGACCTGATTATTTGATAGATTTTTCAACCTTGACTGGTGCTGCTAGAGTTGCCGTTGGTACAGAGATATCAGCATTTTTCTGTAATAATGATGAAGTTGCCAATGAGGTTTATAAGTATGGTGAATCTATGCAGGATTACGTTTGGAGATTACCTTTAGCAGATTGTTATAGAAAAAGCCTAAAAACAGAATTTGCAGATATTTCTCACTGTGATTTATCACCATTTGCAGGAGCGGTAAAAGCAGCTTTATTTATGGAGCATTTTGTTGGAGAAGACGATAGCGCACCAACTTGGATCCATTTTGATATGATGGCATGGAATCCTTCTAGCACACCTGGCAAACCTAAAGGTGGCGAGATGATGGCCGCTAGAGCCATGTTTGAATTACTTAAAAATAAATATGAATCTAGCCTATAGTTAGGTTTAGGCTCGTAAAATCTCTTAATATTTATCTTAAAAAAATAGTGATTACTTATTTACTTAAATATATTTCAAACTGTATACTTTAATAATTATGACATAAATTTTATTAGAATATGCAACAGTCAGTATTAGAGCAGCTTAAAAAAGTTACTATGGTAGTAGCAGATACAGGTGATTTTGAATTAATAAAAAAATATAAGCCAGTTGATGCAACTACAAATCCTAGTCTAATTTTGAAAGCTGTAAAGGATAAGAAGTACTCTGATTTAGCAAAACAAACTATTCAGAGTGTTAAAGAAAAAAATCCAAATTTAAATATTAATGAACTAGTCAAAGAAATATTGATAGAAATATTAGTTACATTTGGAGTTAAGATTCTAGAAGTTATTGATGGTAAAGTATCTAGTGAGGTAGATGCTAGAGTATCTTTCAATGCAGCAGAAACGATTGATTATGCTAGAAAAATTATAGCAAAATACGAAGATAAAGGTATTAGTAAAGATCGTGTGCTAATAAAAATAGCAGCTACTTGGGAAGGTATAAAAGCAGCTAAGATTTTGCAAAAAGAAGGTATAAACTGTAATCTGACTCTAATTTTTGATAAAGCTCAAGCTCAAGCCTGTGCAGAAGCTGGAGTTTACTTGATATCTCCATTTGTTGGTAGAATCACAGATTGGCAAATTAAAGAAAATAATTTAGCAGGATTCCCCGATATTAAAGATGATGATGGTGTTAATTCTGTTAAGGCTATCTATAACTTTTACAAAACACATGGCTTTAAGACTATTGTTATGGGTGCAAGTTTTAGAAATGCTGAACAAGTTATAGCTTTAGCGGGGTGTGATGCTTTAACAATTTCTCCAGCCTTACTAGAAGATTTGGAGCAGAGAAAAGAGCCTCTTGAAATAGCGCTAAATGGTGCTTTAGATGTTTCAACACAAGATCCAGAACTTACAGAGTCAAAATTCCGCTGGTTACTTAATGAAAGTGCTATGGCAACTCATAAGCTAGCGGAAGGTATTAGACAGTTTGCAAAAGATACGATCGAGCTAGAAAGTATTATTAAACAAAACTTATAACAAGGAGCTTTGTATGAGAAAAGTTTTATTATCATCAATACTAACTTCAATTCTTATTGCACCGGCATTTAGTGCAATTCCAGTAAATGATTCTAATAATGATGGCCAGATTGATGGTGCAGAATTAGCTCAAACTCCTAATCTAAAAAAAGATTTAAGATATAAGGGTGATTCTCAGTCACAACGACATAGTAACGTAGAAGTGGCTGAAAAAGAAGATCAAGATTTAAAAACTCATACAATGGGAATGCATAGAAAGTATCAAAGTCCTTATACTCAAGCACATGAGTCTTCAGACTCACAATTTGGTAAGGTTGATTATAGTAAAGTTCACCATAAAAAATCTAAAAAAGAAGACTCTGAAGATAACAATCCAAATTTAGCAAACCTTACGACACCAGAGCAAAGCAATTTGTCAGTATCTGATAAAGATAATGCACTAAATAGACAGATGATGCTAAATGGTCCTCAAGGAGGTATACAAAACAATCAACCTCCTGGAATTGGTGGAACTAGCGCTAATTATTAGTCGTATCACTTTAAACATTCTTTGCATAGTTTCTTTAAATATACTAAAATCTACTAGTTAAAATATTCTACTGCAGTTAGGTTTTGTTATGATTTTTCAATATGATAATTTTCAAATATTAGAAGTTAATGGTGTAGATACTAAAAAGTTTCTACAAGGGTTAGTTACAGCGGATCTAAACATATTAACTCAGGATAATAATATCCTATTAACAGTTTTTGCAAATTTAAAAGGACGTATTATCTCACTATGTTTTGCTAAGTATATTGCTGATGATAAATTATTACTTTCTGTTGAAGAGGGAGTTGTTGATGGATTATTAGCATGGTTAAAAAAATATGGTATGTTCTCAAAAGTTACTTTTTCTCTAAATGAGGATTATTCACTATTTTTTACAAAAAATGGTTTTTTAAATCATGATATTTTAGAAAAAAATAGCTTAAGCTCTAATACTAGTTTTGAGCAAGTACAGAAAGAAAATATTATTAATAAACTAGCTACTATAAATTCTCAAAACTTTGAAAAGCTTTTACCTGCTGAGTTAGAGTTAGACAATGTTGAAAATGTCGTTTGCTATACTAAAGGTTGCTATATGGGTCAAGAAGTAATAGCAAGGATGCACTATAAAGCTAAGCTTAAAAAAGAGCTTGCAGTAATAAGGTCTCAATCTAATATTATTGAAACTGACCTAAAAGATGAAAACAATAAACCTTTAGCAAATATTATAAATAAGGTGTTTACTAATGGTGAATGTTATATGCTTGTGGTTTTCCATAAAGAAGCAACAGAGCAGCAGTATCAGCTGAATAATGGGCAAACTATAGTTAAATGCTAGACTATCTAAATCCTCAGCAACAAGAAGCTGTTAGATATACTAGTACACCATTATTAGTATTAGCTGGAGCAGGTAGTGGTAAAACTAGTGTTATTATTGAGAAGATTTCTTATCTTATAGAGGAGTTGCTATATCCTGCAAAAAGTATTTTGGCTGTTACATTTACAAATAAAGCAGCTAAGGAAATGCAAGAAAGAGTTAAATCCCGTTTAGATAAGGAAAAATCAAAAGGTCTTGTTATATCAACATTTCACTCATTAGGTTTATCTATTTTAAAAAGACACTTTTCAGAGCTTGGATATAAGAAAAATTTTACACTTTTTGATAGTCATGATTCAGCAACGCTAATCTATGATATTGCGTATGACCAGTATCAATTACCTAAGCAAAATACAGGGTTTATTCAATCAAAAATATCATTTTGGAAATCTGCTTTATTAACACCTGATGAAGTTCAAGCTAAAGATGATTTAGAAGAGCAAGCAGCATTTGTTTATAGAGAATATCAAAAGTATTTAAGATCATATAATTCATTTGATTTTGATGATTTGATATTCCAACCTATTCAGTTATTTAGAAATAATCATAATATCCAAAAATTATGGTCTGATAAGTTTAGATATATATTGATTGATGAATACCAAGATACTAATGAGTCACAATATCAGCTTTTAAAATATCTAACTCAGAATAAGAATAAATTTACAGTAGTTGGAGATGATGATCAGTCAATATATGCTTGGAGAGGTTCACGTCCGGAAAATTTACGTCATTTGCAGGAAGATTTTCCAAATCTTAAAGTTATAAAGTTAGAACAAAACTATCGCTCAACTGGTAGAATTTTGAATGTTGCAAATAAGCTAATAGAGAATAACAGTCACATTTTTGAGAAAAAACTATGGTCTGCAAAAACATATGGTGAGCAAATAAAAATAATTAGTTTGATAAATGATGAAGATGAAGCTCAATTTATTGCAAGTGATATCTTTTTTGATAGGGTGAAAACTAACTCTAGAAATTCTGATTATGCAATTTTGATCAGAAGTAATTATCAAGCTTATCTTTTGGAAAGGTATATGCAGATGCATAAGATTCCATATACTATAAGTGGTGGAAGCTCATTTTTCTCAAAAACGGAGATCAAAGATATTATTTCTTATCTGAGGTTAATAGTTAACCCTGATGATGACAGAGCATTTTTACGTGTGGTCAATACTCCTAAAAGAGAAGTTGGTAGTGCTACGATTCATAAGTTAGGTGAATATGCTAGTGAGCATCATTGTAGTTTTTTCCATACTTTAAGTAATTTGGAACCTTTTGAAATACGTGAATTTACAAAAAAGAAATTACTAAGCTTTAAAAATTTAATACTTAATACACAGCAAGAGATTGTTTCAAGTATTTCAGAAATAGAGTTAAAAAAAATCTTACATGCATTTATTGATAATATTTCTTATAGACAATGGTTGATTGATTCTAGCTCATCTGAGAAGCAAGCAGAATTTAGATATGCAAATGTGTTAGAAGTATTAAACTGGCTTATTAATCAGTTAGATGAATCATATAATGGACTTGAATCATTATCTTCCGTGCTAAATAAGATGCTTTTGATAGATATCTTAGATAGAGATAATGAGGATAAAAATGATAATCAAGTTCAGATAATAACTATGCATGCTTCAAAAGGGCTTGAGTTTAGAAAGGTCTATATAATGGGTATGGAAGAGGGAATATTACCTCATCAACAAAGTATAGAGGAAGAGTCAATAGAAGATGAACGTCGTCTTGCCTATGTAGCCATTACAAGAGCTAAAGAAAATCTAACTATAACTATGACTAAACATCGTAAAAAGTTTGGAGAGAAACAAGTTTCAACGCCTAGTAGATTCATCGATGAACTACCAGAAACAGATTTATATTGGGTTGGTACAGAAAAAGAGTGTGCAGAAACTCGTAAAGAAAATTCAAAACAAAGCCTTTCAGCTTTGAAAAATATGTTTGGTTAGGTTAGAGGTTAAAATCATCATCAGCAATACTTAGTAAAGTATTTGCTACCCTTGGAAAGCCTGCAAATGGAGTAACAAGTAATAAGGTTTCAATAATCATTTTTTTTGAAGCTCCAATATTTATAGCAGCATCAATATGAGATTTAACTTGCGCATTACAGTCACCAATAGCACAGCATATAGCAATAGTTATTAACTCTTTTGTTAGCATAGGGATTTGACTATTCCTAGCAAATATTTTCTCAAAAGCAAAATTAAAAGTTAGTTCTGAAAAATCAGGTGAGACTTTAGATAAAGCATTAATTAATTGCTCTCCAGCATGTTCACCATGTAATTGATCAAACAGCTCTCTACCATTTTTACTATATTGTGGTGAATTTATTAGAAGCTTAAAATCGTTAGAAACTCTGGTTGGCTTGAATTCTTTAATCTCAAATACTCCTATGTTATTTATATAGTATGGATCATTTTTAACATATTCATTTGCTTGTTTAAAACCCATATTTGAAATTATAAAACCTCCTTGTCTTTCATTATAAGGACCTGATGCTAATATAAGCTCTTTATCATAATAAGTAGATAAATACTTAATATGTTCATCCTTATAATTATCTACAATCTTAAGTTCTTTTATATATTTAATATCTATGAGTATCATATAAATTCCTATATTTGTTTTGTTGGTTTATAGAAATAATACTTTGATTAGTTTATTATTTTAATATCTAAAAAATGAAATGATTGTTTCTATTTTGAGATCAATAAAATGGATTTTTTACACTATAAAATATTTGACAAGCTTGCTAAAAATTTAAACTTTAGAAAGACTGCTAAAGAATTAAACCTATCAATCTCTATTATTTCAAAAAAGATTAAAGAGTTAGAAGAACATTATAATATTAAACTTTTTTATAGAACTACCCGATCTGTTATTTTGACAGAAGCAGGAGCTAATATTCTACCTAGAGTTAAAGATTTAATTTTGATAGGAGAACAGATAGGATGTGATATTAGAGATAATGAAGAGTTTGTTGGCAATTTAAAAATAGGAGTTCCTTTTACATATTTTCAATCAATATTAGGCAAGGTAAAAGCATATACCAGAAATAAAACTTCTACCTATATAGATTGGAGAATAGGGAATCATTTAGCAAATATTTATAGTAATAATTTTGATGCTATTATTTTTTGTGGTTCTCTTCCTAAAGGAGATTTTTATGCAAAAAGAATTTCTAAGTGGAAAAAAAGAGTATGCTTATCTCCAGAGTTTATAAATATGTATGGTGAACCAAAAACTCCTGAAGATTTGAGAAAATTACCGTGTTTAGACCATTCTGATAATTATGAAGAAAGCTGGATATTAGATAAAAAATATAGTATAAAATTACTACAAAAATGTTCTTCTTCGAGTTTACTAGCACAAATGGCAATCAATTCTTTAGGAATTACTTATTTACCATCATTTACTGTAGATAATTATATTCAAGATGGCTTATTAATAGAGGTTTTAAGTGAATATACTACTAAAGATTATGATGTATATTTGATCTCAAAAACTCCATTTTCCCAGAATAAAAAAGCTCAAGAAATATATAGAATTATAAGTTGATAAAAACTACTTAAACAGACTTTGAGACAATAATAATACCACGAGGCTTACCTGAAGAAGAATCTTTAGCTTGGATTGCTTTATATAAGTCAGACGTTTTGATCCAAGCTGGAGGATATTTGTATCTAGCAACATCCATAAGTAACCACATATCTTTGTTAGGATTGTATGCCGCTAATGGAGAGAAGTGACCTCCACCTTGAGCACCCATATCTGCACGACTATAGTTAATAATTATATATTTACCGGCTTTCATACTATTTAGAAGTTTATTTTTAAAGTCCTCTTCATTTGAGAACTTATTAGCATGGATAACTACGGCATAGGCTTTTGCACCTATTGTTTGTTGTTTATTTATTATTTCAGCTGATTGCTCTATAGTAAGTCCACGAGCATATACCAATGCAGGCACTATTTCATCTTTGATTAGGTCTTTGTTATAAAAGATATTGTTTTGATTAAATATGGTATATTGTAAATGCGCAGGAGCTAGAGCTGGCTCTATACCTAAAGCGTTAAGAACCATAACATCTGAAGCTGGCCCACAAAAAGAAACACCATTTTCTGTAGTGAAGTACTTTGCTAGCTGTCAATATTGCTGAGAATATTCTTTCGGAGCTGTTTTTAACAAGTCTTGACCTTCTGGGCTAGAAAAGGCTATTACATTATTTGGTAAAGGTAGTGGTTTTGCATATATATTTGCTGATATGGATATTATAAAAGCAAAAATTGAAATGGTTAATTTTTTCATGCTATCTTAACTTTATATTAAATTTAATCCATTAGATCATATGTTAGAGAGTATGTAAAGTATTTAAAATAGTCAGGATAACTAACTTTAACTTTTTTAAAAATTAATAAAATATGATTGGATTAGTTATAACTATGATAATATTCTTTAGTATTAAGTCAAAAAGGAAATTATTTTGATTTCAATAGGAAAATATAACAATTTAAAGGTTCTAGATAAAAAATCATATTTTTTAGTTTTGGATGCTCTAGAGTTAGGACAAGCAATATTACCGATATCAGAGCTTGAATATACTCCAGAAGTTGGAGATAGTTTAGACGTTTTTTTATATCATAATTCAAAATCAGAGCTTATTGCCACAACTAAAAAGGTTCCTTCAATAGGACAAGTTGCTTATTTACAAGTAAAGAATCTTACAAAAATAGGTGCCTTTTTAGATTGGGGTTTAGAGAAAGATTTATTTGTACCATTAGCAGAGCAACACCGTCCTTTTGAAATAGGTAAGTCGTATCTCGTTTACTTATACCTTGATAAAATTAATGGCCGAATTACAGCATCTTCAAAAATTAATAAATTTATCAAAGATTATGCTAGTGATGAGTTAAAGCCTAATCAAGAAGTAGATCTTATAATTGCCAACTCTACAGATATTGGTTATAAGGCGATTATAAATGATCTTTACTGGGGTATAATCTATAGTTCAGAAGTCTTTAGAAGACTAAGTTTTGGCCAATCTATAAAGGGCTATATCAAAAATATTCGTGATGATGGACGTATAGATCTATCATTACAGTTAGCACATAAAGATTTAGATAAAAATGCCACACTTATTGAAAAGTATCTTATTGATCATGAAGGCTCAGCACCGTTTAATGATAAATCAGATCCACAAGATATAAAAAGAGAGTTCGGTATAAGTAAAGCTGCATTCAAGCGAGCTATAGGTACTCTTCTAAAACAAAAGAAGATTTTAATAAAAGATAATGGCATTTATTTAAATGGTTAGAATTTTATAAATTTTTATTTACTCTTTTTTGCTACTTTACGAGCTTTTTCTTTTGCTTGTTGTTTTTTCAATTTATTTATTTCAGCTAATTTTTTAGCTTCATCACCAACATGAGAGAATCCTCTTTCTGCGGCTAGCTGTGATTGTTTTTCACGTTCTGCAAAACGAGCTTTCTGCTTTTCTGTAGCTTTAGCATAACAGTGGTGACAACTTATTCCTTTCTCATATTCAGGACGTTTTTTATCCTCTTCTGTAATCGGCATACGACAAGCAAAACATTGATCATAATGACCTTTTTCTAAGTCATGATTTACAGCGACTCTTGAGTCAAATACAAAACACTCACCTTGCCACATTGACTCTTCTTTTGGAACTTCTTCAAGGTACTTAAGTATTCCACCTTGTAGATGGTAAACTTCATCAAAACCCTTGGCTTTCATTAAAGCCGTAGATTTTTCACATCTGATACCGCCGGTACAAAACATAGCTACTTTTTTATGCTTTTTAGGATCCAAATTCTCATCAACATATTCAGGAAATTCTCTGAAGTTTTCAGTATGAGGGTTTACAGCATTTTTAAATGTGCCTATTTCGATTTCATATTCATTACGCGTATCAATCAGAAGTGTTTCAGGATCTGAAATTAGAGCATTCCAATCTTTTGGTTTTACGTACTGTCCACAGACTTTATTAGGATCTATTTCATCTATACCTAAAGTAACAATCTCTTTTTTAAGCTTAACTTTTGAACGATAAAAAGGCATTTCTTGATGAAGTGATTCTTTATAATCAATATCTGCTAAGCGAGGGTCAGACTTTAGATATTCTAATAAGGTATCTATACTTTTGCGAGACCCAGCTACAGTACCATTGATTCCTTCATTTGCTAAAAGTAGTGTACCTTTAACGTTATTTTTTATCATTACATCTAGAAGAGGTTGGCGCATCGCCTCAAAATCATTTAAGGTAACAAACTTGTACATGGCACATACAATTATTTGTGACATTTATTTTCCTAGAACTTTAATTAATATTATTGAAGCTTGATATTATACATTAAGTTGCAAATATTAAAATGTTTTTGCTATTATGCTATTCAGTATTTAGTTAATTTTGATTTATTTAATAGTATTTGTATGACTGATTTAAAAAATGATGAAGCAAAAAAAATCAACACTAAACAAGCATTGATAGATGCTGGATTAAAACTTTTTGGAGAGTATGGCCCTGATGCGACATCTACTAGGATGATTGTTGAGCTTGCTAATGTGAATATATCAGCAATTAAATATTATTTTGGTAGTAAAAAAGGCTTATATTTTGCTGTGGTAAAGCATATTGTCAGTAGCATTAGAGACAATAACTCTAATACAATAGATTTAATAAAACAGAAGTTTTACGATAATAATATCTCTGTAGAGGATTCTAAACTTTTGTATAAGAAACTTCTGTTAAGCATGGCAAATTTTTTAATTGGTAATGATAAGTCTCAAGATTGGTCAAGGATAATTATGCGAGAGCAGGCAAATCCAACGGAAGCTTTTGACATTATGTATGAAAGTTATATGAAACAAATTCAAGGTATTTTGATTAAATTAAGCTCAATTTTCTATAATTGTGCCGTAGATGAACCAATATTAGTTATCCGTCAACAAATAATGTTTGGCCAAGTGCTTAGTTTTGTAATTGCTAAAGAAAGCTTTTTACGTGCATCAACAGAAAAAAATATTAAAACTATAAAAAAGCAAGTTATTGATCAACTTTCAATATGTATAGATTCTATAATAGCAACACCTATTTAAAAAATTTCCCATTAATTTAAATCAAACGTTTGATTTAAATTATGGTAATGTGTATAGTTAGAGTATTAGCTCATCAATAAAACACTATTGGCTATGGATAGTTTATTAGAATCTATAATTCTTTCTTTCTCTGGTTTTTTATCAGTTGGATCCATAGTCTTGGTATTGCTACTTCTAATTTCA
This sequence comes from Francisella sp. 19X1-34, assembly GCF_041102755.1. Classification (NCBI taxonomy): domain Bacteria; kingdom Pseudomonadati; phylum Pseudomonadota; class Gammaproteobacteria; order Thiotrichales; family Francisellaceae; genus Francisella; species Francisella sp. 19X1-34. The sequence continues at coordinate 20,561 of NZ_JBGCTX010000006.1, read as the reverse complement.
AATCAAAATATCAAGCAAGCAGCAGCTTTTGTATCTGGATATATTTTTGGATATAGTTTTATTGGAATTATGTATGTTTATGCAGGTTCTAAATTGGTTAAGGGAGGTGAGTTAATTCCACCAGCTTTTGTTTTTGTTGTAGGCTTGCTTTTGATTTATGTGGGATTAAAGAATCTTCTTAAGAAAAGACAAGCTAAGCCTAAAGAAGCAAAAATATTCACTCTTATAAGGAAGCTAACTGCTAAAAGAGCATTTTTGTTTGGATTGCTGATAACTGTAATCAACATAAAAAATTTGGCAATATTTATATCAATAGTTTCAGTAATTAGTGCTTCAGAGGTAGAGTTCTTTACAAAAATATTTGTTGTATTTATAGATACATTTATATTTTGTTTAGCAATGATTATATTGATTTGTATAAGAGCAATTTTGAGAGATTTAGCTACAAGTATTTTGATAAAGATAAAAGCATGGATTGACAAAAATTCAAGGCATATAATGACATTTCTACCAACTGTATTTGGATTGTATTTTATATTTAAAGTGGTATAGGAGCCTATTATGAATGATAATAAATTGATAGTTAGTTTTTCGGATATAAATTCTACAGATATAAGTCTGGTAGGTGGTAAAGGTGCTAACCTTGGAGAAATGACACAGGCTGGATTTGTAGTTCCTGATGGGTTTTGTGTTACAACAAAAGCTTTTGATATATTTATAAAATCTTATACTAAGATGCAAGAGTATTATAAAGAGCTAGCCAATCTTGGTAATGATGTTGAAGCAACTAGAGTACTAGCTAAACAAATACGTGATAGTTTAATAGCTTTAGAGATTCCTAAGGTTATTAAGGATTCTATAGTTTCTGCCTTTAAAAAGTCTGGAGGTGATTTTGCTTATGCAGTTCGCTCTAGTGCTACTGCTGAGGATCTACCAGAGAACTCTTTTGCAGGTCAGCAAGATACTTATCTGAATATTTGTGGTGAAGAAAATATAGTTTCTGCAATCAAAAGTTGTTGGGCATCATTATTTACTGATAGGGCTATTTTATATAGAAATAAAAATAACTTTAATCATCGTGATGTTAAGCTTTCTGTAGTTGTTCAAAAAATGATTCCATCTGAAGTATCTGGAATTATGTTTAGTGTAGATCCTCTTACAGGAAATCGTAATATTATAAACATCGATGCTAGTTTTGGTTTGGGAGAAGCTCTTGTAAGTGGACTTGTTAATCCAGATGAGTATAAGATTGATAAAAATAGTAACACCATAGTAAAATCTAAAGTATCTCAGAAATTATTAGCAATATACTCAAATAAAAATTCAGGAACTTATGAGGCTAAAATACCACCACAATCTCAAAATAAAAAAGTTCTATCAGATGAGCAGATACTTGCTTTAGGAGATCTTGCTAAGAGGCTTGAAAGTCATTATGGCAAGTCACAAGATATAGAGTGGGGTATTTATAAAAACAAAATATATCTGTTACAAACTCGTCCAATAACGTCTCTTTTTCCAATTAGCAACTTAGAAAAAAAAGGGTCTCTGCATGTGTATTTTAGTATGGGGCATCAACAGATGATGACAGACCCTATATCTCCTCTTGGAATATCGACAATAAAAAATGTTTTACCTATAGGAAAACTAGATGATAGAAGAGAATCAAAATTTGTTTTAGATAGTGCAGGAAGACTTTTTGCTGATATTACCGGACTTTTACCAAATCCAATTACTAATAAGGTTTTGATGAAAGTATCTGGAGCATTTAATATATTAGCTCCAAAGATGCTGACACAATTACGAGCAAAGCCGAATTTGGATAAAGCAGAGAAAGTTAAATTTTCATTTAAGGTAATAGCACAAATATTAAATATTTTATCTAAGGTAATGGCGAATCTATTTTTTAAAGATCTGAAAGATATTTCACAGAAGGCAGAAAATAGAATAAATGAAAATGTTGATATAATAAAAGCTAAGCTATTAAAAGAAGATGATATACAACAAAAAGTTAAAATTTCTAAAGAAACTTTAGGTTCACTTTTACCTGTTGTAATTTTTTGGATACCAAGCTATATATCAAGTACTATTGCAGATAGTATCATTCTAAAGCTTACTAAAAATAAAGTCTCAACAAAGGATTTAGATGATTATAAGCTAGGGCTTAAAGGAAATCTTGTCAATGATATGAATTTTGATTTAGGAGCATTAGCTGAAAGTGTTAGATCTACAAAGCAACTTAGAAACTTTCTAGAGAGTGACTTTTTAGTAGAAAAAAAAGCTGATATTAATAGTGCAAGGAAGTTCGATGATGCAAAAGATTTTTTTGAAAAATGGGATAGTTTTATAGATAAGTATGGTGCGCGTGGTTCTTCAGAGTTTGATATAGCTAGAGAGAGGTGGTATGAAAATCCAACAGCATTAATCAAAGTTATTGTTAGTTATCTACAAAAAGAGCCTAATCAATATTTAAAAACACATAATGATTTACTAAAGAGACAAGAAGTAGCTAAAAATAATATTATTAACACTGCTAATTCAGGGATATTTAAGTTTTTCAAAGCTAAATTAATAAAAAGAATGTTATATGTAGTTGAAAATGCTTCTGTACTTAGAGAACATCATAAATTTTTAGCAGTAAAAGTTATGCAAATTATAAAACAAGATTTAACTATAATAGCTGATAAACTAGTTAATAGAGGTATGCTTGAGTCTCGGGAAGATATTTGGTATTTATCATGGTATGAGCTAGGTAATTTAAGTAAAGTCTCAGATAACCTAAAAAGAAATATAATAGCAAGAAAAAATAACTATAAAAGGTATCAAAAACTTAAACCACCTTTGATAGTTACTAGTGAGGGTGAGACACCTATAGTTAAGCATGATTTACAAAATATTCCAGATAATGCATTTGTGGGTCAGGCTGTATCAGCTGGTGTTATCGAGGGTATCGCTAGAGTCATAACAGATCCACTTAAAGAAAGCCTTAAAAAAGGTGAGATTTTAGTTGCTCCATTTACTGACCCTGGTTGGACACCATTATTTATAAATGCAGCGGGTTTAGTAACAGAGATTGGAGGTAGCCTAACTCATGGTTCAGTTGTTGCTAGAGAATACAATATCCCAGCAGTCGTAGGAGTTACTGATATAACAAATAATATAAAAACTGGTCAAAAAATAAGAGTAGATGGAAATACTGGAATTATAGAAATAATTGAACTTAATTGATGTTTAATCAAATTTTATATTCTACTTTTATAAAGGATGTTTTATCATATTCTAAATTTGTTTAAGTTAATTGATATATGTTTTTTAAAAATCTTACAGCATTTAAAATCTTAGATATTAATATGGATGTCTTTGAACAGTCTATAAATAAGTTAAATTTTGTTTCTTGTAGTAACTCTCAAAAGTCTTCTAGAGGGTTTGTAAATCCTTTTATAAAAGAAGATGATAATGTTTTATTTAAATTTAACCATCTTGCAGCATTCTGCCTTCTTAGTGAGGAAAAAATACTTCCTGCTCAAGTTATAAATCAACAAGCACAAGAATATATAGAAGAGCTTGAATTAACTCGATATGTTAGTAAGAAGGAAAAAACTCAGATTAAAGAAGATATGGAACAACGTTTGTTGCCTCAAGCCTTTAGTAAATTTAAAAAGATTTTTGGTTATCTAGATTTAACTAATAATCATCTTGTTATTGATAGCATTTCAGATAAGCAAATAACAGAAGTTTTAGATTTATTGCAAAGGTGTGAAGCTAGATTTGAGCCAGTAATAAAGGAAGAAACAGATATATTAACTGATTGGTTAGTAGAAAATACACATCCTTTAGATGTAGAAATAGCAGAGAAATGTAAGCTAACTAGCGCAATAGGTGATAGTATCGCTAATATATCATGCCAAGGAAGCTCAATGCTAAATGATAATATTAAATCTTTTATCGAAAGTGGTGGATATATTACTGAGCTAGCGATAATCTGGCGTGAACAATTAGCAATGACAGCTAATACTAAGCTACAATTTAAATCGATCAAATTCTTAGAAGGTATTAAAGATTTAAATAAAGAAGATAATCATGGTCATGAAGTTGATTTATTGTTAATGGCAGATATATTCTCAGAACTTATAAATATTATGCAAGACTGGGTAGTAGAAGAAGAGCAAATATAATATAAAGAGAAAATATGATACTAAATGATAAGCAATTAAAAGCATATGAATATGGGTTTAGCACATCATCCTAATTTAAATCAAAACAGTAAGGTATTTTTAGAAAAAATATTTTAAAAATAGAATTAGTTCAAAATAATCACAATAAGGTAAAACTGTTTAAACATGATAATACTAAAGCAGGATTAGTTGAATTGCTTAAAAGTAATGAAGTTAAGAATCTGCTTGGTTTTGATTTTTCTAATCTAATCGCTATTATGTGTATCAGATAATTTTAGAAAAATATGTTAAATTAGTTAATATTTAAAATTTTAAGAGTCAAATAATGCAATATATTTCAAAAGAAAGGATTAAAGTTAGCCAAGCATCAACTGGCAAAGATATATTTATAGAAAAAATTACAATAAAAGGTTCAGATCCTCAAGCTCCGAGTGTATATATGCAAGCAAGTATGCATGCATCAGAATTACAAGGGAATGCTGTAATGATTAAACTTTTAGAGCATTTTAAAAAATACCAACCTAAAGGAGATATTTGTCTAATTCCACAATGTAATCCTATTGGAGCAGATAACTTTATCGGAGCAGGTCATCAAGGAAGATTTGATTCAGCAACAGGAGATAACTGGAATAGATACTATTTTAATCCTAAAATAGACTATAAAGCTTTTGTAACAGAGCATTTAAACTCATCAACTGCTGAATATAAAAAAGCTTTTGAGAAACTATTAGCAGAAGCTATAGATAAAGAGCTTGAACAAGAGTGGTTCTTATCTCGCGCAAAACGACTAAACTATACAGTCCAAAAAGAAGCTCAAAAGGCAGATTATGTTTTAGATTTGCATACTGATACTGATGCAACTACATATATTTATACTCCTGAGTTTGCTAAAAAAACAGCTGAGCTTTTTGGTTATAAGCATACGCTAGTAATTCCTAATGAGTTTACAGGAGCACTAGACGAGGCGATTTTTGTTCCATGGTGGAAACTTCAAGAAGAGTTTCAAGCACAGAGTAGGCATGAAAATATCCTTAAAGAATGTTTTACTTTAGAATTAGGATCTGAAGAGTATATAAACTTTGATGATGCCACTATGCAGACTCAAGGAGTATTAAATTATTTAAAATCTAAGAATGTGATTGATTCATCTTTTGAGATTGATAGATTACATAAAGATGTGTTACATCATGATATTTCTAATTATAAACCAATTAGAGCTATTGAGGGTGGTTTGTATGAGTGGTTTGTAAAAGCCGGTGATTATTTTAAAGCAGGTGATGTTGTTGGGCAATATATACAAACTTCAACAATGGAAGTTAAGCCTCTTAAGTTTCCTTTTGGTGGAACAATAATTAGTATTCATATTAAGGGCGCTGTTTGTCAAGGTACTCAGCTTTTAAATCTTGCTATTCATTAAAAAACTATAAAGATTTTATTTAAAATATTTACTAAGCTTAAATCATATAAGAGTTTGCAATTTATAAGCTTGTTATTGATAAGTAGTCATGATTTAATTTTCTTATTCTTAATTATAAATTAATGCTTAAATGAGAAAGATTTTATCAACTCTACTACTAGTGTCATTTTTTATGGTTAACTATGGGTATGCCTCTAAATTATTTCTTATAGGTGGTGATTTGGATGGGAACTATCCACAGATTTATAATGATATGGCTAGTATTATCGGTTTTAAACTTGATAGAAGGGTTGCCTGTGGCTCATGGGATACATCAAAGTGTCCGAAAGTTGCAATAATTACTTCAGCAGCGGATAGCTCTGCAGATGGTGATAAGCTTTCATACTCTTTCTATAAGAAGCTTTTTGAAGATAATGGTTTTGTAACAGCGCATGTTTCAGCTCATATAGATAATTATAAAAATGCTACTAATTTGTCAACAGCTGCAGGCAAGAGAAATGAAAAAATAATCAATCAAGCTAATATAATATTTTTTAATGGAGGAAATCAAGCATTTCATTCAAGAACATGGCTAAATAATGACGGTTCTTATAATCAGCTAATGCAAGTTATACATAAGAGATTTGATCAAGGTGTTTTGGTAGCAGGAACCTCTGCAGGGATGGCTGTTCAAGGTCAAGTTACATTTGGTGGGGCAAATGATTCAGATAGTAACTCTTTTGGAATTATATATTTTCATACTAGTCAAGGGCTAGCTAAAAAGCATGTTATAGATGGAACTATAAATGGCACTAGTTTTAATGATACGAGAGTTAATCCTAATCCAAGCTTAGTTGAGTTGCAACAAAAGCAAAATGGTGGGGATATGCTAGGCTTTTCATTTACACCAAATAATGTAATCTTAGATACGCATTTTGGCATACGAGGTAGAATTGGTAGATTAATTTCTGCGATGATAGATACAAATAAAAGTATAGGTATAGGGATTGATCAGGAAGATACTGCATTATTATTAGAAAGTGATGATAGTAAAAACAATAAATTTACTGCGAGAGCTTATGGTAAAAATGGCGTTTATATCTTCTCTACAGCCAACTCAAAAATTGCTAGTAAGGATGGTTTTCTTAAGGTAAGTAATATTACTATGGATTATTTAAGTGCGGGAGATAAGGTTAGTTTTAATAAAAATAAATTAGGAGTGATTAGTGCAAAAAACAAGCATAAAATTAATCCAGCTTTTAATTTACCAATTGCTACAGAAAATATACTTGCACCATATAATGTTTTTAATACTATTTCTAAATTAGCTAAAGATAAAGTGAATGTAGCTATTGGTAAAACAAAAACACCTCCTGGTTATCCAGCAAGCACACCTATATTTAAGTTTACTTTCCGTAAGGGTAAAGATTGGCAAGCTTATTGTATTATAGATAATAATAAGTGTAAAAATGGCTATGGGGATTACACTATTAAAGATTTATCAGTAAGTATAGAGCCTCAGTAAGGTTTAATCGTATATTTACATTAGTTTTTTAAAACCTTACTAAATATATATTTTGCTGTTAGAATATATTTTATTAGATTAACTTGTTTTATATGGAATGACTAAAAAATATTTATCAGTTATAGCAATATTGTTTTATTCAACATCTTTTGCAAATATATATGAGTCAAATAATAATGGTGTACCAACTTTTTCAAACGTTGATACTAAAGGAGCTAAGCAAGTAAGTGTTGAAAAGCCTCAAGTGGTCGACTCGTATAATCAAATATCTAATGGTCCATCTGTAAGTAGTTATAAACAAAGAAGAAATGAAATTATTTGGAATAACCAAGGATCATCTGAGGAAAGACCAAGTCAAGATTTAAGGAATCTTGAAGGCTCACTAGAAAGTTTTGCAAGAGATTATCAAAGCCAAGATCAGCCCAGAAGATAAGTTATAATTTTGAGATTAAGTAAGTTTATTATAAAAGTGAGAACTGAGATTCTTCTTTACTTTTATTATTTTCTTTAGCATTACGTCTTTGTTGAACAGCTTGAGATAACATTTCAAGCATTTTGATAGTATCATCAAAATCAACACACTTATCTGTAACACTTTGACCATATGTTAATGGTTTTTTGTTGATATCCTGATTTCCGGCAACTAGGTTACTTTCGATCATTATACCGAAAACATCATTACTAGTTTTGATTTGTTCACAAATATCAGCTAATACTGAGATCTGTTTTGTATGATCTTTTTGGCTGTTACCATGGCTACAATCGATCATAATCTTTGTATCTAGATCGGCTTTTTTAAGTTTCTCAACACAACTATCAACATCTTCTTTTTTAAAGTTTGGTCCAGAAGCTCCACCGCGTAAGATTATGTGGCCATTTTTATTACCATTAGTTGCAAAAATAGCTGTTGAACCAGATTTTGTAGTACTTAAGAAATGATGTGGGTAAGTAGCAGATTTGATAGCATCTACAGCCACTTGGATATCACCATTTGTAGCATTTTTGAACCCAATTGAAGCTGAAAGACCAGAAGCTAGTTCTCTATGTACTTGACTTTCAACAGTTCTTGCACCGATGGCACCCCAAGTTATTAGCTCTGCGAAATATTGAGGAGTTATAACATCTAAAAACTCAGTTGCACAAGGTAGGCCCATGTTTGTAACATCTGAAAGTAATGTACGAGCAAGTCTTAATCCTTTATTGATGTTATATGAGTTATCTAGATCTGGATCGTTTACAAGACCTTTCCAACCAATAGTAGTACGAGGTTTTTCAAAGTATACTCTCATTATGATTAGAATATCTTTTTCAAACTTTTTAACCTGCTCTTTTAGCCTAGTTGCGTATTCAATAGCAGCTTCAGTATCATGTATAGAACAAGGCCCTACAATAACAGCAACTCTATCATCTCTTCCGTGGATAATATCTGCTACTTCTTTACGAGATTTTTTAACAGTATCATAAGAAGTTTTTAACAGAGGTATATCTTGAATTAGAACTTCTGCTGGAATCAATACTTTTTCCTTATTAATATTTATATTAGAAACTTTATCAAAGTTTTTATCACCTATCATTGACTTAGATATCCTTATATTTTTATATATTCTTTATTTTCTTTTACCTAAAAGGCCAGACATATTACCCATACCTTGCATAGCTGACATGCGTTTCATCATATTTGCCATACCACCTTTTTTACCAACAACACTTTTCATCATTTTTTTCATTTGAGTATGTTGTTGTAGCAGTTTATTTAGATCTTGAATAGTTGTTCCAGAACCTTTAATAATTCTTTGTTTTCTACTATGCTTGATCAACTCAGGTTTTTTACGTTCAAGAGGAGTCATTGAGTCAATCATAGCCTCAATCTTCTTAAACATATCATCCCCAACATTTCCAGGAACTGCAGCAGGCATATTAGGTAGTTTAGACATGATAGAGCCTACACCACCCATTTTTTTCATTTGGGTAATTTGAGCTTTAAAATCCTCTAGGTCAAAGCTTTTTCCGCTTTTTAACTTTTTAGTAAGTTTTTGTGCAGATTTTTTCTCAGTTTTTTGTTCAATATTCTCAATTAAACTAAGAACATCTCCCATTCCTAAGATTTTAGAAGCAACTCTATCTGGATGGAATGGTTCTAATGCGTCTGTTTTTTCACCAACCCCTAAAAATTTAATAGGCTTACCTGTGATTTCTCTAATTGATAGAGCAGCACCACCTCTAGCGTCACCATCAGTCTTAGTCAAAATTACACCAGTTAGCTCTAGAGCATCATTAAATGCTTTAGCCGTAACAGCAGCATCTTGACCAGTCATACTATCAACAGTAAAGAAAGTCTCTATTGGAGTAGCAATTTTATGAATTTGCTTAATTTCGCTCATCATATTTTCATCAATGTGTAGTCTACCTGCAGTATCGATGATTAGTACATCAGCTAGCTTTGTTTTTGCTGATTTGATTGCTTCTGTAACTATGTAATCAGGCTTTTGGCTTATATCTGATTCAAAAAATTCAACATCTAAACTATTTGCTAAAGTTCTTAACTGGTCAATAGCAGCAGGTCGATAAACATCGGCACTGACTACCATAACTTTCTTTTTATGTTGTTCTTTTAAGTATTTAGCAAGCTTTGCCGTAGATGTAGTTTTACCTGCACCTTGTAAACCAGCCATTAATATAACAGCGGGAGGCTGTGTTTTAAGGTTTATAGGTACAGCTTCTTCACCAAGAGCATTTTCAAGCTCCTTTTTTACAAAAGATATAAATGTTTGATCAGGAGTTAAGCTCTTTTTAACTTCTTCACCTATCGCTTTTTCTTTTATATTAGCTATAAATTTTTTAACAACAGGTAAAGCAACATCAGCCTCTAATAGTGATACTCTAATATCACGTAAGGCTGACTGGATATTTTCTTCTGTAAGAGATGTTTGTCCTTTTATCTTCTTAAAAGAGGACTGTAATTTATCCGATAAACTAGTAAACATATGTCTATAAGCTTTCCAACTCTTTATGAGTAAATTATTACGATAAGCGAAATATTAACATTTTTAGCTGCAATATACTATCTAACAAATAATACTTATTAAGATTATTATGAATAAAACTAAACAAATTGTGATGTAGGTATAATTTTTTTCTTTTATGAAAAATATTAACTCTAAGAAAATTCTTAACAATGGTGAAATAATAATAAGTAGTATCCCAAGATTTATAAGCATAAATGATGAACCATGACCTTGAGAAATTCTATATACTGCACCTATAATTAAAGCTAGTATAGCAATGCCTAAATTTAACTTCAATATCTTATAAGTAGCTATATTTTTCAATTTATTCTCAAGTTGTAAGATACTTAACTTATAAAGTTATTATAACTATATTTTGGCAATATACTACACTTAAAATCTGCTTTAATATGAGCTTGAGTAGAAACTTGCATAAATATTGTTTACTCAGTGAGATTCTGGTGATATAACTAATGTATAAGGTTAACAAGGAGATGCTTATGAAAGAAGTGATAATATTAGGTGCCGGTAGGGTTGGTTCTTTGACTAGTTGCTTACTAGTTGAGAGTGGTAATTATGTAGTCCATCTAATGGATAAAACTATTCCAGATAATAAACCTATCTTAGAAAAAAATGAAGGGAATCTCAAATACGTTGAGTTAGATGCTACAGACTCGGTTGAGCTAGAGAAATATATAAAGCATCATAATATTAGAACTATAGTATCTTGTTTACCATTTTTCTTTAATAAAGGTGTTGCTCAATTAGCAAGTAAGTTAGAGATAAATTATTTTGATTTAACTGAAGATGTTGAAGCAACTAATTATATTAAAGATATAGCAAGTAAATCAAAAAATAATTTCTTTGCACCACAGTGCGGTTTAGCTCCAGGGTTTATTAGTATTGTATCTAATAACCTTATGAAAGAATTTGAGTCAATTGATACTGTGCGTATGCGTGTAGGAGCGCTACCTTTAAATGTTTCAAATACTCTACAATACGGATTGACATGGTCGACAGAGGGTTTAATAAATGAATATGCTAAACCTTGTGAAGGTGTTGTTGATGGTAAAAAAAGAACTTTAGCACCATTAGCAGATGTTGAAGAAATAAAGATTGATGGTCTTACATATGAGGCATTTAATACTTCTGGTGGTATTGGTTCAATGATAGAGACTTATGCAGGTAAGATCAAAAATATTAATTATAAGAGTATTCGTCATCCAGGACATTGTGAGAAAATGAAATTTCTAATGCAGGATATGAAGTTAGGTGATGATTTAGATACTATGGTTAAAGTTATGGAAAATGCTATACCAAGAATCAATCAGGATATCGTTTTAATTTATGTATCTGTAGATGGTATTCGTAAGGGATTAAATGCTGAGAGGCATTTTGCCCAAAAATATCCATCAAAAGTCATGTTTGCTAAGCACTTTTCAGCTTTACAATTAACAACTGCAACAAGTTTATGTGTAAGTATAGATTTGTTACTTAACTCTAAGGATAATCCTAGTGGTTTTATAAACCAAGAGTCTATATCTTTAGAAGATTTTTATAATAATCAGTTTGGTAAATACTATAGAGATTCTGGACTTCTAATACAAGCAGATTAATAAGGATTCATAAAAGGTGGACAAATGAGCATTTTAAAAGAGTTAAATTTAGGTTTAGAAAAGTATATCAATAATAGTATCAGTAACGCTATAGAAACATATAGCCCAGCAGATGGTAAGCTTTTAGCAAATGTCGAAAATCACGGCATAGAAGTTATGCAGGAAGCTATATCAAAAGCTACGGAAGTTGCTAAGGGATGGCGTCAAGTCCCTGCTCCTAAAAGAGGTGAACTAGTACGCTTAATAGGTGAAGAGCTGCGTAAAAATAAAGACCATCTCGGTAGTTTAGTTTCTTTAGAGATGGGTAAGTCTAAACAAGAGGGTGATGGTGAAGTCCAGGAGATGATCGATATGGCAGATTTTGCCGTTGGTCAATCAAGAATGCTATATGGCGCGATGATGAACTCTGAGCGTGATGAACATCGTATGTATGAACAGTGGCATCCTTTAGGAGTTGTCGGCGTAATCTCTGCTTTTAATTTTCCAGTTGCTGTATGGTCATGGAATGCATTTATCGCTGTGATTTGTGGTAACACTGTTGTTTGGAAGCCATCTGAGAAAACTCCGCTATGTTCTATTGCAGTACATAATATTTGTCAAAAAGTGATTAAAGAGCATAATTATCCTGAAATTTTCCACACAGTAATTTCTAAAGAGATCGAAGTATCAAAGCTTTTAGTAAATGATGATAGAGTTAACTTGGTATCTTTTACAGGTTCGACACGAGTTGGACAAGATGTTGGGCAACAAGTAGCTAAAAGATTTGGTAAGAGCCTTTTAGAGTTAGGTGGTAATAATGCTACTATTATTGATGAAACAGCTAATTTAAAGCTTGCTATACCTGCTGCAGTATTTGGTGCTGTTGGAACTGCTGGACAAAGATGTACTTCTCTAAGAAGACTATTTGTGCATAAAACTATCTATGAGTTAGTAAAAGAGAAAATGGTTAATGCTTATAAGCAAATAAAGGTTGGTGATCCATTAGATCAGAATAATTTAATGGGGCCTGTAATTGATCAAGCATCAGTTGATAATTTCACAAGAGCTGTAGCTGAAGCTGTTAATCAAGGCGGAAAGATTTTAACAGGCGGTAAGAAAATTGAGAAAGAAGGTTTTTTTGTTGAACCAACGATTATTGAAGCTAGGTCAGATATGCCAATAGTAGCAGAAGAAAATTTTTGTCCAATACTGTATATAATGCCTTATTCAAGTATTGAAGAAGCTATAGAGTTAAATAACTCAGTCAAATATGGTTTATCAAGCTCTATATTTACAGATAATCTCCAAAATGCTGAAAAATTTCTATCTAGTTTAGGTAGTGATTGTGGTATCGCTAATGTGAATATTGGAACTTCTGGCGCTGAAATTGGAGGTGCTTTTGGTGGTGAAAAACATACTGGAGGAGGTCGTGAGGCAGGTTCAGATGCTTGGAAGGCGTATATGCGTAGACAAACTAATACTATTAACTATGGTAAGGATTTACCATTAGCTCAGGGCATTAAGTTTAATCTAGAGGAGTAGTACTATGAGTGTAGATATTTTAGAAAAATTATGGGATCAATATATGACAGATAACCCTCATGCAAAAGATATCTATGATCTTTTTGTAAAAAATGGGGAAAATCCTGAAAATGACCATATTGCTCTAAGAACTTTAGACGATGATAGGATAAATATTCATAAGCTAGCACAAGCATTTATCTCTAAAGGATATAAGGTTTGTAATGATTATGATTTTGAAGTCAAAAAACTAAAAGCTATACATCTTGAGCATAGTGATGAGAGTCAACCTAAGGTTTTTATTAGTCAGCTTTTGGTAAAAGAATTTTCTGATGAGCTGCAACAGGTACTTAATAAATGTGTTGATTTAATTCCACAGGCTTTAATAGATAATCCAGAAAAACTTTTACTATCTGGTGTAAGTTGGAAGATTAACTATGAAGTATATAAAAAGCTTTTAGATGAATCTGAGTATGCTGCTTGGTTTTATGCTTTTGGCTTTAGAGCAAATCACTTTACAGTTTTCATTAATCAGCTTAAGAACTTTAATCAAGTTGTTGAAGTTAATGATTTTCTTAAACAAAATGGCTTTAAACTTAACTCTTCTGGTGGAGAGATCAAAGGTTCTCAAACTGATTTATTAGAGCAATCAAGTACAATGTCAGGACTAACAGAAGTTAATTTCTCAGATGGTAAAAAACAAATTCCATCCTGTTACTATGAGTTTGCAAAACGCTATAAAGATAGTGATGGCAAACTATATCAAGGTTTTGTTGCTAAGTCTGCTGATAAAATATTTGAGAGTACTAACACTAAATAGTGTTGTCATTTAGTTAAAGTTTTTAGTAACTATTTTTACTAACTTATCAAAAAGATCATCATAAACAGAGCTTTTTCTCATAACTAAATCTATTTCTCGATAAAACTCGGCATTATCAATAGTTATATATTTAATATTTTCTGTTTTAGTACAAGCTATTTTAGGTATTAATGTTACTCCTTCATCAATAGAAACCATCTGTCTTAATGTCTCTAAACTACTACCTTTAAAGTCTCTATTATTAAAATCATCTAGTTCACAAAGCTTTAACGTTTGATCACGAAGACAGTGACCTTCATCAAGAATCATAAGGTTTTCTTTAACTAGATCTCTAACACAAATACTCTTATTTTTTGATATTGGATTATTCTTAGCTACAGCAGCAAAAAACTTATCTTTAAAAACAGTTTTTCTTTTAAATTGGTAGTTGTCTGTTGGTGTTGCTAAAAGGGCAAAGTCGATTTTTCCTTGATCAAGCATATCTACAAGGATATCGGTTTTTTCTTCAATTACGGAGATACTTATATTTGGTATTTTTTGTTTTATTTCAGGCAATATCTTGGGCATTAAATATGGGCATAACGTTGGAAAAGCACCAATAGAAATAGTTAGTTTATCATTCTCAAGTAATAGCTTTGATATTCTTTGTAGATTGTTTACCTCATCAAGAATCTTATATGCTTGATTAATTATCTTTATCCCAGGTTTTGTTATTAAAACTTGTTTAGAACCTCGTTCAAATATCTGTATTCCAATATATTCCTCAAACTTTTTTATTTGCATACTTAATGCAGGTTGACTTACAAAACATCTTTCAGAAGCTGTAATAAAGCTTTTAGTTTCATATACTGAAATGATATATTCAAGTGTACGAGTATTCATATAAGCAAATCTTATTGTAATGATAAGTATTATATATTTTAAATTATGTTTTATACTTATACAATATATAGTGAATCTTAACAAAGCAAGGAGCTAAACATGACTAAAAGAGTACCTAATGTAACTTTTAAAACTAGAGTTAGAGATGAAAGTATTGGTGGTTCTAATCCATTTAGATGGCAGGATGTGACTTCAGCAGAAATCTTTGATAATAAAAGAGTAATAGTATTTTCATTGCCTGGTGCATTTACGCCAACTTGCTCTACATATCAGTTGCCTGGATTTGAAAATAATGCAGCTAGATTTAAAGAGCTTGGTATACAAGAAATTTATGTTTTATCTGTAAATGATAGTTTTGTTATGAATAAATGGATCCAGGCTCAAGATGTTAAAAACATTAAGCCAATCCCAGATGGTAATGGGGAATTTACTCAAGGTCTAGATATGCTTGTAGATAAATCTAACCTTGGTTTTGGTAAAAGATCATGGAGATACGCTATGATCGTAAATAATGGTGAAATCGAAAAAATGTTTGTAGAGCCAGGTAAACGTGATAATGCTGAAGATGATCCATATGGTGAGTCTTCTCCAGAAAACTTATTAAAATACTTGGAGTCTAAATAATAATGAAAAAGGTCATTTTAATAGGAGCTTCAGGAACAATTGGTTCTGCAACATATAAAAGTCTGAAAGCGGCCGAATATGATGTTGTTACAGCTAGTTTCTCTGGTGAAAAGACTGATTTTTCTGTAGATATACAAGATCCTAAATCTATTAAAAACCTATTTGAAAAAGTGGGTAGTTTTGATGCTTTAGTTTCTACTACAGGAAAGGTTGCTTTTAAAGCTGTACAAGAGATTGAACAGCAAGATTGGGACTTAAGCTTAAGTAATAAACTTCTAGGACAGATAAATCTTGTTCAAATTGGATCAAAATATATTAATGAGGGTGGTTCTTTTACATTAACTACTGGAATATTAAATGTTGAACCAATAGCTATGGGAAGTATAGCTGCAACAGTTAATGCTGGTTTAGAAGGGTTTGTTAAAGCTGCCACTTTGGAATATAAAAATTTCCGTATAAATACTGTAAGTCCTACAGTAGTTGAAGAGGCTTTAGGTAAATATGGAGCATTTTTTGTTGGCTACAAACCAGTAAAAGCTGAAGAAGTTGCTCAAGCTTATTTAAAATCAGTTGCAGGCATTGCAAATGGCCAGGTTATAAAAGTAGGTTTTTAATAATCTTTTCTAAGAATTCCCTAATAAATTAATATTTTTAAATTTATTAACTAGACTATATCTTTGATACTACTGTATTAAAGACTTCTTTTATAGATAGATTTGATGTATCTATAATTATCGCATCATCAGCAGGTCTTAGGGGGGCTGTTTTACGATTACGGTCTTGGAAATCTCTTTTTTCAATATCTGCTAAGATTTTATCAAAATCAGGATTTAACCCTTTAGACTCAAGCTCATCAAATCTCCTTTTAGCAGTAATTTTTGTATCAGCATCAAGAAAGAATTTATATTTAGCCTCAGTAAAGACTACTGTACCCATATCTCTGCCATCAGCAACTAACCCTTGCTCTGTTGCAAACTCTCTTTGCTTATCTAATAAAATTTCTCTTACAGAAGGGTAAGCTGCAACTTTTGAAGCAAGCATACCTGTTTGTTCAGTACGAATCTCTTTTGTTACATCTTCATTATTAAGAAATGCTTTAACAATATCATATTCGATTTTAAAGCTTATACTTAAATTTTTTAAGGTCTGATGTACGTTTGATTCATTTTCAAGGTCGGCATTATTTTTATAGCAATGAAGAGCAGCTAATCTATAAATAGCACCACTATCTAGTAACTTATAATTTAGATGCTTAGCTAAAGCTTTTGCTAAAGTACCTTTACCAACACCGCTAGGTCCGTCAATTGTAATAATTTTAGAATTGTTCATTTTCAAAATCCTGCATAAATTTAACTAATTTTCTAACATCTTCAAGAGATACCGCATTATATAAACTTGCTCGGCAACCACCTACATTGCGATGTCCCTTAAGTCCATAGAATCCTTTTTTATCAGCAGAGGATAAAAACTTATCGGTTAACTCAGTAGTTGGTAAGTGGAAGATAACATTCATATTTGAGCGGTACTCTGGCTTAATATCATTCTTGTATATTTTTGAATTATCTATAGCTGAGTAAAGTAAATCTGCTTTTTGATTATTAAATTCTTCAACCTTATTTAAGCTAGCATAGCTCTTAATTAGATATTCTAATGTAAGCTCAAATGTCACCCATGATATGACGGATGGTGTGTTATAAACTGAATTTGATTTCTTAGTAATAAAATAATCAAAAACCACTGGTATATTTGCTTTTTGCTGGATTAAAGAATCTTTAACAATCACTATTGTTAAACCAGGAATACCAGCATTTTTTTGGGCTCCTGCATAAATTAAGCCATAATCAGCAACATTTATAGGTTTTGATAAAAAGCTTGATGACATATCACAAACGAGCTCTGTATTACATGATTTAGCCAATTTATTAATTTGGAAGCCATCTACAGTTTCATTATCAGTATAATATATATAATCATACTTATTAGAAGTGAATTTTTTAGCTATATTTTCATCATATTTAATAGCTGTTACATCAATAAATTTATCAGCTTCTTTAGCAGCTTTTTCAGACCACTGGCCACTACATACATATAGTGCTTTATTATATCTATTTGATAAGTTCATGGGGATCGCAGCAAACTGAGCAGTAGCTCCAGCTTGCATTAGCAGTATCGAATAATTATCTGGAATTTTTAATAAGACTCTTAAGTTTTTTTGTATAGCTGCATGAACTTCATCAAAAACTTTATCTCTATGAGATATAGATAATAAGGAAACACCGGTATCTTTATAATTAGACATCATTTGCTGAAGAGTCTGTATAATAGAATTAGGTACAACCGCTGGACCAGCACAAAAATTTATTTTCATTTAGTGAAGTCATAATTAAATATTTTGAGGTTAATTGTAACATAACTAATATGGCTTAATATATATAAAAGTATTATCTATCTTAGGGTTATTCGGTTTTGATATAATCTTGGAAAGAGCTACTGTTAGAAGATATAGCTTTTATAGTCGAGGATTTTTGTTTGTTAATTATTAGGAGGTATTATTTAACCTTAGTTTTTAACCAGTCTTTTGGTTTGATATATTCATATATTTTAGCTTCCTCAGAGTTTTCTTCAGGATGCCAGTTGTATTTCCAAGTGGCCATAGGAGGCATTGAAGATAATATAGATTCTGTACGTCCACCACTTTGTAAACCAAATATAGTACCTCTATCAAATACTAAATTAAATTCTACATATCTACCTCTACGATAAAGTTGGAAATCTTTATGTTTTTGAGTGTATTCAATGTTTTTTCTTTTTTCTATTATAGGTAGGTAAGCATCTAAATATGAATTTGCACAGTCAGTTACAAAATTAAAGCATTCATCGAATGATTTGTCATTTAAATCATCAAAAAACAATCCTCCAACGCCACGACATTCATCGCGATGTTTTAGATAAAAATAATCATCACACCATTCTTTAAATTTAGGATAGTAGCTTTTATCATGTTTATCACAAGCATCTTTAGCCGTTTGGTGCCAATGTATAGCATCCTCTTCAAATGGGTAGTAAGGGGTTAAGTCAAAACCACCTCCGAACCACCAAATAGGATTATCAGTATCAGCTCCAGCAACAAAAATTCTAAAGTTTGCATGAGAGGTTGGTGCAAAAGGGTTGCGAGGATGTATAACAAGAGAAACTCCTGTTGCAATAAATGATTTGCCAGCAAGATCTTGTCTTTTTGCTGTAGCTGATGGAGGTAGGGCGTCACCGTGAACTCTTGAAAAAGCAACTACACCTTTTTCAAAGATATCTCCTCCCTCAATTATCATTGAATTACCATAACCTTTAAGTTTTTGATCAGGAGTATTAGGTTTTTGCCATTTATCGTTGACGAATTTTGCATCATTTGTTTCATACTTTTCTAATGCTGTGGTAATATTTTGTTGAAGTTGTATTAAAAAATTTTCAAATTTTGAGATTTTTTCTTGCATTACTTTAACCTTATAATTGGATTGCTATTTAGTAAACTCAATAGCAGAATGGTTAGGGTTAGCTTATAGTACTATTTTACCAGTAGGGGAGTAAAATTGCTTGTAAAAAATAAAGGCTTTGGAACTAAAGAAATTATATTGTTAGTTATATTTGTAATAATAATTATTGCTTCAATATTTTTTGTTTATTTGAAACATAATTATACAACAAGGCTATCTAATGAGATATCAAGGCTTGATTTATTAAAAACTAGAGTATCTACCGAGTTGATTTACGGCAATGGTACTGTGGAGAAGCAAAGTTCAAAAAATGGTTTATATGCTCTTGTAAACATTTCAGCTAATAAAAGCTATGAGGATATTAAGTCACAAAATACTTATATAAGAAGCAATGGTCAGATTATAGCAAGACTAGATGATAGATCTTTAGGTAAAGGTAGTATAGTGTTGACGCCATATGTTAAGTCTAGGCATAAAGTAGAAGACCCATATATAATCTGGGATTGTTTAATTATTACAAATAAAAATATTCCACAGTTTTTGATGCCTGATAATTGTATCGTAAAATCTACTTTGGAGTAGAGTCTATATAAGAACTATTAAAATTTAATAGTGTTTGTTAAAAATAAATAATAGAGCATTATTGTGAAGACATATAATATATTCTAAGACGAAGTTGACTTTAATGGAGGATGTCTTGTGTTTAAGTTTAAAGGTATTAGTTTACAGGTACTATTATTTCTTGTTAGTTTGAGTGTCGCATCTGCATCCAATACTATGAATTTAATAAAAGTTAAAGAGAGTGGTATAAAAAGCATTGCCATAGAGGATGGTAAAAAACATGAGGTGTTTTTTTATAAGAAAACACCTTACGCATTATGTAGTAAAGCATTGTGTACTTGGAAAAATGGAGAAAAGGCAACATGTTTCTGTCCTATAATATATCCTGAGAAATTACAAAAAGAAGATGCTTGGATGGGCGCATCACTATCTCCATATGATTCGGAAAAAACTAGTAGCACGTATAAAAATGATAGAATAACTACTGTTGTTTCAACATTCTCATTAGCAAACATTATAAGTATAGGAAAGATATCTGCTTGTCCAGCTAAAGATGATTTAGAATATTCTTGGGCTGATTGTTTTGGTGTTCGATGTGATGTTACACAAAATCCGAGTGTGGCAGATTGTAAATGTCCTATTAAAAAATCTAAAGACTATATATCTATGGGGGTTAAATCTGAAAACTTATGTTTTACAGGAAAACCTAATCCTAAAGGCTATTCATTTGGATGGTCTGCCGAGTCTTTAAAAATGGGATCTAGAGATCAAGATATATTAATAAGCTTTTATAAAAAGTATTTCCCAGGTACTCCTCCTACTAAGGTTGATTTTAAAAAGTAAGCTAATGAAGTTATTTTTTATGAAAAAAATTTTTAAAATATTGGTCTTTATATTAACCTCAGTTCGATAATTACTTCATGTCTAAATATTTATAATTATTGATTTTAATTGGAGAAATAATAAACTGAG
>NZ_JBGCTX010000005.1:0-58874 GCF_041102755.1 Francisella sp. 19X1-34 | reverse complement strand
GAGCACTTTGAGCACTTTGAGCACTTTGAGCACTTTGAGCACTTTGAGCACTTTGAGCACTTTGAGCACTTTGAGCACTTTGAGCAGATGAGCTATCTTGACCGTCTGTGCTATTTTGCGTACTGTTAGTTTTTGAGTTTGATGCGATTTTAGATTTTGAAGATATAGGTATTTTTTCTTTAGGCAAATATAAATCACCTGTTTGGCCACATGAAGATAATCCCACAATACCTGCTGAAATAAATATTAAAGGTAATAGTTTTTTCATTATTATTAATATAATTTTCTTAATATACGCTGAGTTTAAATTTAGCAATAAATATAGATATTAGCAATTGGATTATCTATTTAACTCTTAAAATGATAAAATTTTATAACTTTTGTTCTATAGTTATAGCTCATGAAATTTGTTGATTTTGCCGGAGTTGGTGAGGCAACTATAAAGGCATTAGCTAAATATAATTTACATACTCCAGAAGATTTACTAACTATTTTTCCTAAAGAGTATAAAGATACGCGTCATATAACACCAATTAGAGATTTAGTAAGTGAAAAGAAGTTTTTAATAGAGGGTCGGATTAGTAATATAAGCTATAAAAAATTTGGTAAGAAGTTTTTACGATTTACGATAAGTGATGAGACTGGTATCTGTACGGTTGTGCTTTTTAAGTTTTACCCTAACCAGATAGCAATGCTAGAAAGAGCTCAAAATATTCGATGCTATGGTAAAGCTGAGTTATCATTAAATCCTCAAATGGTGCATCCAGAATGGGCTGTAGTAAATAATGGCAACAGCTTGTTAGAACAAAAGTTGTCTGCAGTTTATAGAATCAAAAAAGTTTCTGATAAACTCATAGCAAAGATAATATCTAAAATCTTATATGAGAAAGAGGTTGTAAATATATTGCCTCAGAAGTATTTAAAGCAATTTAATTTGATGAGTTTTGTTGATGCTCTTTATTATGTTCATGCATTGACAAACTCAATTGATGATAGATATTTATATAAAGCAAGAGCCTCAATTAAGTTTGAGGAGATGTTGGCTTATAAATTAGCTGAACAAAGTATTAAAAAAGATATGGCAAAACCAGTTTCTGCAAAGCTTTCTTTAAGTTTGAGCGATAAGCAAAACTTTCTTAAAAAGTTTCCCTATAGTCTTACAAACGCACAATCTCGAGCAATTGATGAAATTATGACTGATATTGGTCAAAAAACTACCATGATAAGACTTCTTCAAGGAGATGTCGGAGCTGGTAAGACTATTGTGGCGGCGATGGCTTTATACGCTACTGTAAAATCAGGATATCAAGCAGCAATAATGGCACCAACAGAGATCTTAGCTGAACAGCACTTTAGTTTTTTATCAGATTATTTTTCTAATTTTGGTATTGAAGTTGTACCTTTGTTAGGTAAGTTGACAGCAAAACAAACTAGAGAAAGTCTTGATAGAATAAAAACTATTAAAGATTGTGTCGTTGTTGGGACACATGCGATTTTCCAAGATAGAGTAGAGTATTGTAATTTAGGTCTAGTTGTAGTTGATGAGCAACATAGATTTGGTGTTGAGCAACGCTTAGCACTAATAAATAAAGCTTCATCGAGTGGTAATAATTTGGCCCCTCACCAGCTTATAATATCAGCAACCCCAATTCCTAGAACGTTAGCTATGACATTGTATGGTAACTTGAAGCTATCTATACTTGATGAGCTGCCACCTAATCGTAAGCCAATTGTAACTACAGTGTTAAGTCGGGCTAAAAAAGAAAGCCTAATTACAAAGCTTAAAGATGCAGTATCTAGGAGTGAACAGATTTATTGGGTTTGTCCACTTGTTGAAGAGTCTGAGGATCTTGATTTTTTACAAGATGTTAAAACTCTACATAAAGAGCTTTCAGAGTGTTTAGGCCAAGATAAAGTTGGTCTTGTATATGGTAGTATGAAATCTAAAGAAAAGCTTCAAGAAATGAATGCTTTTAAAGCAGCAAAATATGATGTGCTAGTTGCAACAACAGTTATAGAGGTTGGTGTAGATGTGCCAAATGCTAGTATTATGATAATAGATAATGCTGAGAGGTTAGGGATATCGCAACTTCATCAGCTTCGAGGTAGAGTTGGTAGAGGAGCTAAAGAGAGTTTTTGTGTGCTTTTATATAGTGATAGGATTAGTGAGGTAGGTAAAAAAAGGTTATCACTAGTTAGAGAGTCCCAAGATGGTTTTTACTTGGCTGAAAAAGATTTAGAGATACGCGGTGCTGGAGATATATTAGGTAAAGAACAATCTGGGGTTTCAACCTTTAAAACTTTTGATATAAATGAATATTATGATAATTATGAAAAGGTTGCTCAACTAGCAGAGATAATTCTCAAGAATAATCCTGATGTTGCAAAAAAACTAGTAAATAAATGGTTTAGTAAACGAGTTAATTATGTGGATGTGTAAGAAATGATTTTAGCAACTATAGTAGCAATAATTGTAGCTTTATTATTTACTTTAATAATAGCTAGGTCTTTGTATAGATTTAGCATCAAAAAAGGTAAGTTATTGACAAAAGACTATATTATAAATGCAGTAATCTTAGCTTTTGTATTTTTTTGTTTAAGCAGTTTTATTTATGTAATTCTATTAAACATTATTTATTAGTTTTTTGTTGTCTAATTTTATAAAAAAGCTTAATATTTGCCTTAATTATTTTTTTAAACGGTTGTGAATATGTATTTTATTGTTATTTTTTTGGTTATAGCACTATCTACTCTGTGTATGGTTTATTACTTTTATAAACTCGGCACTGGTCAAGATCTGTATGAAGCCCCTAGTATGTATCAAAAGCTAGCATTAGCTTGTACTGGTGTTATATCTTTCATAGCAGATACTATAGGCGTTGGTAGTTTTGCTGCTAATATAGCTATTGGCAAAACACTAAAGCTTGTTAAAGATGTGGAGTTACCTGGATTTGTAAATGGCTGTCAGATTATACCTGGTGCTATTGAAGCAGTTTTCTTTCTTGGGGTGCTACATGTCGATTTTATTACTTTAGTAGTTCTTGTGTTTGGGGCTACTTTGGGTGGTTTTATAGGTGGGGTATTTGCTTCAAAAATTAAGGCTACAGCAATTAGACTAATAATGATATTTGCATTTGTGGGAGTTATTCTTTTATTGCTTGGTAATTTGTTTAATATTTTGCCTGTGGGAGGAGATTTATTAAAGCTATCTGGTATTAAGCTTTTTATTGGGTTTATAGGAATGTTTTTTGCGGGATTTTTAGTTTGTTTTGGAGTTGGGCTGTTTGCTTTAGTTGAGGCTATACTATTTTTACTTGGTATGTCGCCAAAAGTTGCCTTTCCAATTATGACAACAGCAGGAGCTATTCAGCAACCAGTTACTACATTTGCGTTTTTAATAAATAATACAATACCTCTTAAAAAAGCTTTGATAGTTGGTTGTTTTGGAGTTATTGGTGTATTTATCGGTGTAAATATTGTAACAATGCTATCGGCAGATGGATTGCATTGGTTATTAGTCATAGTTATTGGTTATAATACAATATCCCTAATCAGATCTTTTATAAAATCAAAGGATAATCAAGCTTAAAAATTACCTTATTACTGTTATAATATTCTTTGAATTTTAATATTTTTCCAATGAGAGGATTTCTAAAATGGCAGTTATTAAAACAGAAGACCTAATTAATAGTGTTGCAGAGGCTCTGCAGTATATTTCTTATTATCACCCAAAAGATTTTGTTGATGCAATGTATGAAGCGTATCAACGTGAAGAATCAAAGCCTGCAAAAGATGCAATGGCGCAAATTCTTATAAATTCAAGAATGTCAGCGACTGGTAAACGTCCAATTTGTCAAGATACTGGTATGGTTTGTGCATTTGTCAAAGTTGGTATGGATGCTAAGCTTGATAAAACAGATAGAACGATTACAGAGCTTGTTAACGAAGGTGTTCGCAGAGGCTATGGTGATGAGCATAACCCACTTAGAGCATCTATGGTTTTTCCACCTCATGGAGCGAGAAAAAATACTAAAGATAATACTCCAGCAATTGTACATATTGATTTAGTTCATGGTGATAAAATTGATATAGATATTGCTGCAAAAGGTGGTGGATCGGAGTTTAAGTCAAAATTTAAAGTACTAAACCCTAGTGATAGTATTGTTGATTGGGTTGAAGAAATGCTACCAACTATGGGAGCTGGTTGGTGTCCTCCAGGAATTATTGGTATTGGTATTGGTGGCACAGCTGAGAAGGCTATGCTTTTAGCTAAAGAGTCTCTTGGAGAAGAGATTAATATGCAGGATATTCTTAAAAATGGACCTCAAAATGAAACTGAACAATTAAGATTAGATATTTATAATCGCGTTAATGCTCTAGGTATAGGTGCCCAAGGCCTTGGTGGTTTAACAACTGTTTTAGATGTTAAAGTAAATGAGTATCCAACTCATGCGGCATGTAAGCCTGTAGCTCTTATACCAAACTGTGCAGCTACACGCCATGTACACTTTACGTTAGATGGTTCTGGTGCTGTGGATTTACCTGCTCCTAAATTAGAGGATTGGCCTGTAATTGAGCAAGATCAAAATGATGATGTTAAAAGAATAAATCTTGATACCGTTACTAAAGAAGAAATTGAATCATTAAGATCTGGTGATAATGTCTTAATAAGTGGTAAGATCTTAACTGGACGTGATGCGGCACATAAGCGTTTACAAGATATGTATGAAGCAGGTCAAGATTTCCCTGTAAGCTTGAAAGATAGATTTATTTATTATGTAGGTCCTGTAGATCCGGTTGGAGATGAGGTTGTAGGACCTGCTGGACCAACTACAGCAACACGTATGGATAAATTTACTCCTTTTATGCTAGAAAAAGCTGGTATAGCAGGAATGATAGGTAAATCTGAAAGAGGTCAAGCAACTATTGACTCTATCAAAAAGAATAAAGCTGTATATCTTATGGGTGTTGGTGGAGCTGCTTATCTAATATCTAAGTCAATTAAGAAGGCTGAAGTTGTAGCATTTGCTGATCTTGGTATGGAAGCTATTTATGAGTTTGAAGTTGAAGACATGCCTGTAACTGTAGCAGTTGATTCTCTTGGTGTGTCAGCTCATCAGCAAGGTCCTAAATTATGGAAAGCAAAAATAGCTGAGATTAAGAAGTAAGTTTATATATTTTTTGTGATATGATTGATATTGGACTCATAACTAAGAGGATGTAAAAATGAAGAAAATATTATTAGCAACTATACTACTAGCACCTTTTATAACTTTTGCAGATTCTAGCAATGCTAACGATAATAGTCAGCAGAATAATCAGCAACAGCAGAGGTTTGAAGCAAGAAAAGCAAAAATTACTGAAAGAATGCAAAATAGAATCACAAAAATGCAACAAAAATTAGATAAAATGCAACAAGCCAAATCATGTATTGATAAAGCAACAACAAAAGATACTATGAAAGCTTGTAAACCTGAATAGTAATAAAATATAAGTAATCTCAAAATATTCTCTCAAAAGAAATTTCAAAATAAAAAGGTTTAATTTATGCAAGATATAGTATTTCTTATTATAAAAATATTTTTTGTTATTTTAGCAGTATCTGTAATAGGTATGTTGATAGCTATAGTTTTAAAGAAGTCTAAGTATAAAGATGATGATTTAGTTATTGATGATAAGCATAAATAGTTATCTAAGCTAAGGAAGTATAGGTGAAAATAGTATTTTATGTAGATGCTATTGGCCAGTTATATAACTGCATTGCTATAGCACAACGGCTAAGGCAGATGAGGCATTCGTGCATATTTTTAGTAGATTTATCATATTCTCAGATGGTAGAAGAGTATGGGTTTGAATGTGTTACTATAAAAACTAATCCTTCAGAATCCGCAAAACAAGCATGGAATCAATTGGTTAACTCAGGTGTTAAATACTGGAGAAAAAAGCCTATTGATCAAATAAAAGGATATATGTTACCTTACTATAGTTTGATAGTTGAGTCCTCTTTAGCAGCAAATCCAAATATTGAGCATGTGCTTAAAACAATAGATTATGATGTGTTATGTGTTGATGATGTTGTTACATACCCTGCTGTTATAAAGAGTTCTAAGCCATGGGTGAGAATAATTTCATGCTTTGAAACAGAAGTTCAAGATGATGCAATACCTTCTCATTTATCTGATTTTTCAACAAATGAAGTAGCAGAGTGGAAGAGTTTTGATTTAGCTTTCAATGAAAATATTAAAGAAGTTCATCAAAAATATAATGTTTTTCTTAAACAAAATGGTGTCGAAGAGTTACCTTTAGGTAGGCTCTTAAATCCATCTCCTTACTTAAATCTATTGCTGACACCTAAAAGTATAGCCTATAAAAGAAAAGAACCTTTGTCTCAAAAATTTATTTATTTGAATGCTAGTGTGAGAGTTTCACCAAATGAGAGTAACAGTAACAATATCTTTTTTGATGTTAAGTATCAAAATTATCCTCTAATTTACTTATCATATGGCTCTATGGGACATGCTGACTTTGAATTTACAAACCGACAGCTTCAGAGTTTTAAAAACAAAAACTATAGAGTTATTGCAAGTGTTGGAGATGAGTTTATTTCTAAATATAGAGACTTATCAGATAATATTCAGCTGGTATCTTTTACTTTTCAACCAGACATAATTAAACAGGCAGATGTAGTTATCTTTCATGGAGGAAATAATACTTTTAATGAAGTTCTATATTTTGGTAAACCTTCTATTGTTATTCCTTTTGCTTGGGATGGTTTTAATGTTGCAGCTAGAGTTCAACAGTTAGGTTTAGGAATACATATTCCTCGTTATTCAGATAGTGTATTTTATCTTGATAAGGCTATTAATAAACTTTTGCATGATAAAAAAATGGCTGAGAAACTAGCAGTTATAAGTGAGGACTTGCAAAAAAAACCTGGTTCTGAGCAAGCAGCTCATTCAATAGTGCAAATTGCAAATAAGTATTCATAAACAAAATTAATTTTTAATATATCCTTTCCTATATATTTAGAGATTAATCTTGATCTTCTTATATGATATATTTTACCTTATTTGATTACGGAAAAAGATAAATAGTGAATAGAGATAAAATCTTCGAGTTTATAAAAAAGGTTCAAGCAATATCCCATACGGGAGTAGTTTATTCAAAATGTGAATATGCGTTAGATAATTATCATGAACTTCTTGAGTTGAGCACCAAAATGCTTCATGAGTATATAAAATCAGATGTTCAACCATATGATATTTACTTAGGAACTCATTATCCAACACCTCAACCTGGAGTTCGAGTAGTTATATTTAAAGATGGTAAACTTTTAATGGCTCAAGATGCAGATACTCCAGGAGAATGGACTATACCTGGTGGATGGTGTGATATTGATCTTTCGCCTGTTGAAACATGTATCAAAGAGGTTGAAGAAGAAACTGGTTATGATATAAAAGTAACCAAGTTTTTAGCATTGATGGATCGAAATAAATATACCCAAAGTGAAATCTATAACGTTTATAGTTTAGTTTTTTTAGCAGAGATTGTTGGAGGTGAAAACAATCCTAACTTTGAAGTTAATAAGGTTGAGTTTTTTGAACTAGATAATTTACCAAAGTTATCCCATAAGTTAACTAAAAAAGAGTTGGATATTATTTTAGATACATATAAAAATAATCAAATATATTACGAGTAGGGTTTACATTTAGATTGTAGGTAAATACCATTTGTACTAATTTAGTAAAAATGAGTAATTTAATGATAATTTTAGGCGTACATTTAACAATAATTTTAAAATTTATAGTAACACTTTTAGCCATAATTAACCCTTTTTCTATTTCGGGAATATATTTGGATGCTGTTGATTCGTTAACTAAAAAGGAACAAAATACTTTTGCTTTTACTGTTGCAACTGCTGTACTAGTAACTCTTATTATTGTAACTTGGATTGGTATTAGCGTTTTAAATGTTTTTGGTATAAATATTGATGCATTTAGATTTGGTGGTGGTATTATAGTGCTCTTTTTTGGTTTAAGAGTTATTGGAGTTATTCCTCCAATACCGGCATCAAAAACTCAACAGGATACTAAAAAATTAGCAATTGTACCAATAGCTATTCCTTTAATCGCAGGTCCTGGATCATTGGTTGCGACAATTTCAGATGTCCATGTTTATTTTATAACGTCAGAAACTAAAATAGTTGCATCAGGTTGTGTGTTATTTGTCACTCTACTGCTGTGGGTATTTTTCAGAGAGCTACCAAGGATTTTGGATGTGTTAGGTCATAATGTGATGGATATTATTGCGAAAATAATGGGATTGTTTTTAACAGCGTTAGCCGTTGAAATGATGTTTGATGGAATCAAAGGATTCTTTTTTTAAGAACTTTGAAATTAATGAAAAAACTTGACTTTATACTAAAAGCTTATGAGAATAGTTTAGTATTTTAAAAGTAAAGAGAGGTGTTAAATTATGAAAATGATAATTAAATTGCCGTGTTTATTTTTGACTGCATTCTCTGTTGAAATAATGCTTGATGGTGTTGATGATTTCTTTTTAATTTAGTGAGTCTAAGTCAAATTTGTAAGGAAAGATGATGATAAAAGTATTTGGAATAAATAATTGCACAAGTGTTAGAAATGCTCTTAAATTTTTTGAAGAGAAGGGTAAAAAAGTTGAATATATTAACTTGAGAAAAGAAAGGCCTACTTGGCAAGAAATGCAGAAAATAAAGCAAATTGGTAATTTTGAGGTTATTGATTTATTTAACTCTAACGGTAGACTTTTTTCAGATATGGGCTTAAAAGAAAAGTTTAATAGTCTATCTGAAGAAGATGCTTTTAAATTACTAGTTACCGACGCTTTATTATTCAAAAGACCTTTAGTTGTTGACGGGAATTATGCTAGAACTGGTTGGAATAAGAAAGAATATCAAGAAAAATGGGGGTAAGCTCAATTAAGATTGAGCATTCACCTCTGCTTTAGCTGCTGCAATTTGTGAATCTAAACTAGCTGCTTTTGAAAGGTTTTGTTCAGCTTTTGCATTTAGAACTTTTGCTTGATCTTTTTCATATTTTGCTTTTGAGCTACTTTCTTTTGATTCTTTCTCAAGATTGCTTGCATCTGTGATTAGGTTATCTGCTTGTAACTTTTGATTTTTCGCTGTTTGATTAAGATCTTTCTGTTGTTGTTGTAAGTTTGCTAAAGCTTCTTCTTTTTTATTAGGACCACATGATGCTAATAGTAGAGCACAAGCTCCAGTAACTAATGTAACAGTTAATGTTCTTTTTAAATTCATCTTTTTCTCCTTCAATTTACAGTTCAAATTATATTATACAGCCCAACGAAAAAATTATTTCATTACAGCTATAACAACATTATGATAGAGAAAAAAATATTAGTAAATATTAAATTATATGGTTTTGGGAATTATGTACTTTTTGTTAATTTTTTATTTAAAATAAATTAACAGCGTGAAGAAACATTATAAAACAAAAGATAGTTATAACACCAGCTGTAAAGTTTAACTCATTTTTATTACAGAAAATTGAAACTAGAAACCAAACAATAATTCCTGTGGCAATTCCAGTTGATATAGATGAAGATAATGTCATCATAATAATAGTGAAAAAAGCAGGAGTGGCTTGGACAAAATCATACCAGTTTACTTTTGATACTTGTTGCATCATCATTATTCCAATTAGCACAAGTGCTGGAGAGATTACTTCTATAGGGATTGAACTTATCAAAGGAGATAGAAATAAAAATGGCAGAAACATTAATCCAGCGAATATTGCTGTAAGGCCTGAGCGGGCTCCTTGTGCTATACCTACGCCAGATTCAACTACAACAGTTGATGGGCTTGAGCCTAATACTCCAGAAATAGTTGCACTAGTAGCATCGACAAGGAAGGTTCTTTTAAGTTCTTTATCTGTTGGCGAGCATTTTTTTCTCATGCTACTGTAGTGGCTTGATATAGCTCCTGTTCCATCAAATAGACTTAAAAAACAAAAGGTAAAGATTGTTGGCAAAATTGCAAACTTTAAGCCATTAGTGAAGTCAATTTGTCCAATTAATGAGAAGTCTGGAAGGCTTATAATATGATTTGGAAGAGATACTATATTTTCATGACTAAAATAAGATATAGGGAATGATAATATATATCCAACAACTATAACAATAATGATCGAGGCAGGGGTTTTTTTTATAAACAGAATTATTAGTAAAATTAAGCATACCAAAAATAGCACTATATGTGGGTTAATAGTGTTTAAGGTTAATAGACCCTCATGAGATGTTATAAAGTGACTATTCACAAAACCAATATAAGCTATAAATAGCCCTATTCCAGCACCAAGAGATTGCTTTATTGATTTAGGTAAGCTAAGCATGATTTTAGTACGGATATTTAAAATTACAAGTAAGCTAAATATAATTCCAGACCAAAATGTAGCCCCTAGTGCAGTTTGCCATGGTAAGTGATATACAGATACAGCAGTATATGAGAAGAAAATATTCATTCCCATTCCTGGTGCGATTACAAATGGATTGCGAGTGAAAAGTCCCATAGTTATGCTACCAAATGCAGATAGTACTATAGTGCTAGTAACTAAGGCGTTACTAGGCATACCAGTAGATGCTAAAATCTTAGGATTAACTACAATAATGTATGAAATTGCTAAAAAAGTTGCAAGGCCTGCAAAAAACTCTTTTTTTATAGAGGTATTGTTTGCTTTTAGATCAAAAAAAGCTTCTATTTTGTGTAACATTTTGATGCTAATGAAATACTAAATGCTATATTTTAGTGATTAGTATAAGAAAAGTCTATCTAACTTTAGTTTATTTATTGTATTTTGCCACGCAGAGTTATATCCCATATATCAGTGACTATATCATTCTCAGTTACATAAAATCTATCATAAAGGTTAATTGTTGGATCACAGTGAGGCACTATCATTTCTATAACTTCACCTACACACGGTAAATTATTCCCTGTGACTTTACCATGCTCATCTCCAAAGCCATCCCAATCATATTTTAAATTTGGATGACTTATAATTTGTGGTAAAGTAGTTTCTTTATATATTGCCTTAGTTCCTGCATCTACAGTTACATGTGCTTTAGTGTTTGTACTTATGACGGTGGTTAGTAATGTCATAGCTGCTTTAAAAGTTATTGTTTTATCTATGTCATAGTACTCTTTATCCATAACTGTATACGAGTCTGGCTGTATTTCAGTTACACCTTCTATATTACAATCAATTTCAAATGTACCAGTTCCAGAACCTGATTGTATTAGATTAGATAAGCCTGTAGCTTGTTCTATTTGTAATTTCAGTTGGCTTGCATGATTTAAAAGCTGTTCTGTAGCATTAATACGCTGTTGCATATCTTTGATATGTTGTAGATGTCCAGCATAGCACTGAATCCCCATCATTTGTAAATGCTCTTTCTTATTAGCAATTACTGCAAGTTTCAAAGCAGTATCAAAACCTACACCTGTACGACTAATACCTGCATCAATATCAACAAGTATATTGATTTGTTGTTGAAGTTGCTTTCCTAGTGTATCTAGCTGCTGGATATTTTCTAAAGAGTCTGTAACAATAATAGTTTCTGGAGACAATTGAAGGATTTTAGTGAGAGTTCCAAGTTTTTTGTCTGTAACAATCGGTGATGTGATTAATAAACCTTTTATACCTGCTTTTGCAAGCTCTAAAGCTTCAGTAGGTTTTGCTATTGAGATCCCAATACTTCCATGATCTAATTGTAACTTACAGATATTTGGACATTTATGAGTTTTAGCATGAGGCCTTACTTGCTTGCCTTTTGCTTTAGCAAATTTTTGCATTCTCTTGATATTATCTATTAGTTTTACCTTATCTATAACCAAGCACGGAGTATCAAGATCAAGCTTATGTTTGCCTATTAAGTTATCATCCATTTATTTTTCTCTCCTCTATTTATCATATCTCTAACATAGTACAAAACTATTATCCATGAGGCTAAATGTTATCTTGTTTTACTGCTTGGTATATCTAATATATAGATTATCTAACTGTTGTCTGACATTGATACCAATTTGTTGATAGTCATATTCTCTTAAATTTGCTAGTGAGACTCTAGCGGAAGGGTGTTTAACATCGAATCCCTTACCAGGAAGTAAAACAATGCCAGTCTCTTTTGCTAAGGTTTTTAAAGTTTCTGGCCCATTATGATTTTGCATTAGCCAAATAGAAAAATCTTCGTTATATATTTCTTTTGAAAGCTCTTCTAAATCTAGTAGTGTGTAGTAGCCGACATTATTTTCATCATAATTTCTTTGTAACTGTGGTGATATCGACCTGTATAGAATATTGTAACGTCTACGAATAAGATTTTTTGCTTCTTTACGATAAGTATCTTGGTTATCTAGAAGGCTAGAAAGGGCAAATAGAGTCATTTGTAACTGCTGTGGTAAAGAAATGCCGGCTGTATGGTTTAGAGCCACTGAACGACTATCAGCAACTAATCTATCAATAAACTTTAATTCTCTAGGAGTCGGTGTTAATGAACCATAGTGCTTATCAAGTTCTTTAAGCTTTTGATTATTTAGGTTATTAATTAAAGAGTCAAAAATATTATTTTTGTGTAATGTAATAGTGCCAATGCGCCATCCGGTAGCTCCAAAATATTTTGAAAAAGAATATACACAAAGAGTATTGTAGGAGCACTTAGAAAATATTGATTCAAAATTATCAGAGAATGTAGCGTAAACATCATCTGTGATAATCATAAGTTCCGGTCTATTATCCTTTATAATTTTAGCTAAACTATTTAACGTTAAATTATTCATTTTTACAGATGGAGGATTGCTAGGGTTAACCAAGCATAAGATTTTGATAGATGGGTCTATTAACTTCTTGAGTTCTTTATCTGAGACTTGCCAGTCATTTTTTTTACTAGCATGAATATGCACTATTTCATTATTATATTCTGGTAGTTGAGGTATCTCAAGATATGGTGAAAAAATAGGGGTGATTATGGCAACTTTATCACCTTGTTTGAGTAAACCATTTATCTTTAAAGATTGAAATATATATGTCATTGCTGCAGTTCCACCCTCTGTTGCGAAGATATCAAATTCTAGAGGTGTATCGGTAGCTTGATATAATTCATCACGTAAATAATGCATAACAATATTTTCCATGATAGGTAGCATTCTTGGTGGGTAAGGATAGTTACATCCTAAAAAAGCACCAACCATTTCATATAATAGATTTTCCTTATTAATTCCTAAGTGATCATTTGCAAAAGATAGAGTAGCTTTTAGAAAGTTAATACCACTTTCATTTTTGTTAATTAAAGAGTATTGGTCGAATCTTTCCAGAATTCCTTTCTTCTCAGGTAAACCTCCAAAAAGTCCATCAAGATAAGAATATGACCGTTCAGATTCTTTAATAGCAAAATCTCCGAGACGTAAGAATGCATGCCTTGGAGCTGTTGCTAAAAAATTGGGGTTTCCTCTACCTGCGTTTAGCATTAACCTATCTGTTTTATTCTCTGCAAGCTTTATGAGTTCTTCTTTAAATTCAAAAGGGCTTAAATGGCTATTCATAGTAGTAATCCTTACTTTGGAATATAGTTAGTAAAACAGTTAAGTAAGTATTAGTCAAAGAATATATGAGAGAATGGCTTACCAAAAAAGATATAAATAATTCTTTTTAGAAGCATCTTATGAGTGCAATGATACTTGAGTGCCTATAATTAATAATAAGGCCATAGAAATAGTATTTTGTAAAAACTATTATTGAATATTTATATATCCTCCAGCTACTGACTCAACTAATGATTCTAGTTCTAATTCTAGTAGGGTAGAAACTACTTGGCTATACGGTAGTTTGGATCTTGTTATAATTTTGTCTAGAGTTGTTAATTCAGTATCGATGCTATCTAAAACAGCTTTCTCAATAGTACTGATATCTTTGTGATCGCTATTTTTAAGTGGGAGTGAGTCTTTTTGTGTAATTGTGGAGTGTATATTTATTTCTTCAAGAATATCATCTATTCGATAAACTAGCTTTGCACCTTGCTGGATTAGCTCATTAGTTCCATCACTTGTTTTGCTAAAAATACTCCCTGGTATTGCAAATACTTCTTTATTTTGCTCTAAAGCGAGTTGAGCTGTAATTAAAGAGCCACTTTTTTTAGCAGCTTCAACAACTATAACACCTTCTGCCAAACTACTAATTATGCGATTTCTTTGAGGAAAGTGGTGACGTAAAGGAGCTGTTCCTAAAGCAAGCTCAGAAATTATTAAATTATTTGTATTTAGAAGTCTCTCATATAGATCTCTATTTGAGCTAGGATATATGATATCAACTCCTGTGCCAACTACTGCTATTGTGTTGAGATCATTCTCGATCGCAAACTTATGGGCTAATGTATCAATACCATATGCAAGACCACTTATTATTGATAGCTGTGAATTCTTAAGGTCTGTACATATTTTATTAGTTACATTTTTACCATATGTGGTATTGTTCCTAGCCCCAACTATAGCAAGTTGAGGCTTTTTTAGAAGCTCTATATTACCACAACAGTATAAAATGATTGGAGGGTTTGGTATTTGCTTTAGATATTTTGGATATTTGCTATCTAAAAAGGTTAATATTTGATTTATTGGCTTAGCTAGCCATTTAGTAACTTTTTTTAGATATGTTTCATATTTGTTTTGATTCAGAAAATCTATAGTTTCTTGGCGTAAAGATAATGATTTTGAATGTTTAGATGGGTTGTTAATTATCTCTTCAAGGTTAATACCTTGTGCTAGTGATTTTAGAAACCTACTAGATCCAAAGTATGGGGTGCATGATAGAATAATTAGGCTTTTAGTACTACTTTGCATTATAGGGTTGTTGTTGCCATTGTATCATTGGTTATTTCTTGTAATGAGTTTACTACCAGCATGATCGAGTAGTGATCAGATTGTCGGTAGACGAATCCATATCCAATATATTTAGGAGGTACTGGGAAGCCATCAACTCTAGTAGCTGGCTCATATAATATCATTTCCGTTCCTAGTTTTAAGCCATCAGAAGAGCCTTTGTTTAATACGGCACTATTATAAGAAGATGAAAATGTATTTGTATTTAATACATCTTCCATTACATTAGCAGTAATCTTATCTTCGACTCTGAAAGTTTTATCAGGTAGTTTTTCAGAAACAATATCATTAGGAATTACATAATCACCAACACTAGCTTCACGACTCATATTTTTAGTTTGTAAAGCTGTTATTCCATTAAATGTGAATTTGTATATTGCTGTACCTAACTTATAAACCTTTTGATCATCATTAAAGTTAGCAATAAGTTTTGGTTTTGATACTATTATAAAGTTACTATTATCTTGTTTTGCTGTATATTGTTTGTTGGCAAATATTGTGAAGTTAGGTCCTAAAACGGGTCTTTTTTCGCGAGAGTCATAGATCTCAGCAGTATCCTTTAATTGATTGTCATTTAAAAGATATACGTTAGAGAAGAAATTAGTATAATCTGCTGGACGCAAGTGTTTTAGGTTATGCTCAATATTATCAATTTGTTCAACTAACTTACTTTCTATAGATATTTCTACCCTTTGATTAAGTGCTCTATTAGCACTAGAGTCATTAGGTGCAATAGGGTCTTGATAACCTAAAGCTTCGATTTTTATACCATCAGCAGGTTCAATACCTTCATCTGGCTCCAAACCTTTTTTAACTAAATATTCTCTGACGCTAATAGCTCTATTTTTTGATAAACGTATATTATGCTCAGTTAGTAGGTTTTTATCAGAAATAAGGTTTGAGTCAATTTTGCCAGCATAACCTTTAATTGTGAATCTAGTTGTATTTGTAAGTTTTAAATAAGCAAATAGTTTATTTAAAACAGCCTTAGCTTGATTATTTAGGGTGAAGCTATCGGTATCAAATTTAATATTAGTTTCTATTAAGTCTGGGCCTTTTTGACGCTGTATACAAATAAATGACTTATCACTCTTTAGCATTTCAGAAGTACAGTACTTTAGTGTTGGAAATGATAAAGGTTTATTATCTTTTTTACCCATGGTGTCACAGCTTGTGACAAGACTAGCAAATATTGCTAAAAGAACAATACATAACAGTTTCTTCATACTTTTGTATATTTAAAGAGATTCCCTATAAAAGTATTCTACTATAAGTTAACGATATTTGTGTAGGGTATTTGTTACTTTTGTAAATAGGGTTTTGTACAAAGATTAGATGAATAAAGATTTTAAATATGGTATCTTGAAAGTCAAAATATCAATAATAAAAAATAATATGAAAATCGCGTCAGATAGTTTTGTGAAAATGCATTTTAAATTTAGGCTTAAAGATGGCTCAATTGCTGAAGATACAGAGAATTATAATAGACCTTTTATATTCCAAATGGGTCAAGGATGCTTTACTGATAAGGTTGAAAACGAGCTCGTAGGAGCTGCCATTGGCGATAGTAAGAGAGTTGTTTTAATGCCTGAAGAAGCTTTTGGTGAGAAGCATCCTGCAAGTATTTATTCTGTACCAAAATACAGATTCCCTAAAGATATGCAGTTAGAAGAGGGGCTAATAGTGTCATTTAGTCAAAAAGATGGCTCTAAACTTCCTGGATTAGTTACAGATATTGGTAAAGATGATGTGACTGTGGATTTTAATCATCCACTATCAGGTCAAATAATAGTTTTTGAAGCTAAAATATTAGATATCGCTGATGAAGAGGGTAAATTAGATGAAAATATTGCTAGCTAATCCACGTGGTTTTTGTGCCGGTGTTAGTAGAGCTGTCGAAACAGTTGAAAAAGTGTTAGAAGTTGAGAAATCTCCTGTATATGTGCGTCATGAAGTTGTACATAATAAAGTTGTTGTAGACTCACTTAAAAAGAAAGGTGTTATCTTTGTCAAGGAGGTTGATGAGGTCCCAGATGACTCTGTATGTGTTTTTAGTGCTCATGGAGTCTCTCTAAAGGTTGAAGAGGCTGCTGCTAAAAAAAACCTGGTTCTTTATGATGCAACATGTCCTTTAGTTACGAAAGTTCATCGTGGTGTTAGATTAGCTAGTAACAATGATGCAGAATGTGTTCTTGTTGGTCATAAAGGCCATCCAGAAGTTCAAGGCACAATGGGACAGTACCGTAGTACAAAAGGTGCTATATACTTAGTTGAAAATGAAGAAGATGTCGCTAAACTAAAAATTAATGATCCAGATAATCTTTACTATGCAACACAGACAACTCTCTCTGTTGATGAAACACAGAGTATAATACAAGCTTTAAAAGATAGATATCCAAATATAAAAGGACCTAAAAAAGAAGACATTTGCTATGCAACACAAAATCGTCAAACTGCAATAAAGTCGATGTTAAAGCATATAGATATGTTAATTGTAGTAGGTTCTAAAAATAGTTCTAACTCAAATAGGCTTAAAGAACTTGCCACGTTAGAGAATATGGACTCTTATTTGGTTGATAACCCTTTAGATATTGAGGGAGCTTGGTTTGAAAATAAGCAGGTATGTGGTGTAAGTGCTGGAGCATCAGCTCCTGAATACTTGGTTCAGGATATAATATCTAAGATATCTGAGGTTTGTAATAATAATGTTACAGTTGATGAATTTGAGGGTATTAAAGAAGAAGTTCATTTTCCATTACCAAGGCTTTTGAAACAAAAAGCTACTAAAATTAAGGCGAAGTAATTTATGCAAAGATCTATAAGAGGTGCGACAACGATAACAAAGGATACTAAAGAGAATGTTATCGAAGCTACAAAAGAGCTTTTATACTATATATTAACTAAGAATGACGTTGAAACTAAAAGTATTGTCAATATCATGTTTACTGCTACATCTGATATAACTTCTACGTTTCCTGCAGTTGCTGCTCGTGAGATAGGTTTGAC
Organism: Francisella sp. 19X1-34; assembly: GCF_041102755.1. NCBI lineage: Bacteria > Pseudomonadati > Pseudomonadota > Gammaproteobacteria > Thiotrichales > Francisellaceae > Francisella > Francisella sp. 19X1-34. Next base: position 40,939 of record NZ_JBGCTX010000005.1, on the reverse strand, counting down.
TAGTGTTCCATTAATTGACTGCCACCAAATGATGTGTGATGATGCTTTAGAGCTTTGTATTAGAGTTATGTTGACATATAATACAGAAAAGGATCAAGATGATATTAGGCATGTTTATTTGCATGAAGCAAAAAAATTAAGGCCTGATTTAATAAAATAAAAGGTATGCTATGTGGTTGTTAGAAAATATAGATATGAAGAAATCTAAATATATACTTCCTAGTCTATTTACTAGTGCTAGTTTATTATTTGCTTTTTTAGCTATTATATCTGCATTTCAAGAGAGCTTTGTTTCATGTGCTGTATATATGCTACTATCTGGGTTTGCAGATGCTTTTGATGGAAGGGTTGCTAGATATACACATACTCAAACAGAATTCGGAGCAGCTCTAGACAGTTTAGCAGATGTGGTTTCTTTTGGAGCAACTCCTGCTTTGGTTATGTATTTTTGGACATTACATAATCTAGGTTCTTTAGGGGCTGCAATTTGCTTTTTATATTTACTAGCGGTAGCTTTAAGATTAGCCAAGTTTGATACTCAGCCAGCACCTAAAGATCTTAGTGAAGATGATATACTTGAACGTAAATTATACTTTTATGGTATGCCTTGCCCAGCTGGAGCTGTTACTATTTCAGGTCTTATATGGATGGGACAAAGGTTTTTGGTAGGTGGATCTACATTTTCAAGTTTTGTGGTTGTTGCTCTTACTGCATTTACGGCTTTATATTTAGCCTTTATGATGGTTAGTGATATTAAGTTTAGAAGTTTTAAAGATAGTGATGGTCAAGGTAACATTAGTAAGGTTTATGTTATTTGTTTTATACTAATTATCTTAATGTTATTTACAACGCCTGATAAGTTACTTTATTTAATAATGATAGGCTATGCATTATCAGGGCCAATTTCTCATTATAAATATAAGCAAAAAATAAAAAATAGTGACTTAAATGAGAAATCTAATGTAGATGGCAAAAAAATAGTTGATGCAGATTCTTAATTTCTAATAAGCTAAATTATTCTTTCAGTTTTTCATTATTTACAATTTTTGTTTACTAGTACTAGACACTTCAAGTTTATTACTTGTTGGTTCTTGTTTATCTGAAATAACAGTATTGCTTGTATCAATGTTTTGTTGAGTCGGTGGCGGAGTCACATACTTAAATTGATCATCTGCTGAGGTAGAGCATGATATTAATGCTAAAGTAGTAATGCTTAATGATAAAAGTTTTATATTTTTCATGCTTAAATTTTATTAATGAATAGATTATATATTATTAATAATCATATCAGATTTATGTATAATTTAAGTAAACTTAACTGTTTATAATTTTAAAATCTTTACGTATAATGTTGCGAACAGGTATGTGAAAAAGTAAAGAAACATAAATTTTTAGGATTAATTATGCAAGATAACTCCCTTTCTCTAATTCAGTTAATATGGCATGCAAACTTTATTGTTCAGCTTATAATGATAGCTTTGATTGCTATGTCAGTTTACTCTTGGGCTATAATGCTTGAAGTGAATAATCGTGTAAAAAAATACTGTCATGAACAAACACAGTTTGATAAATTATTTTGGGCGGGTCATCATATTCAAAAGCTTTATGATTATTACTTACAGCATAAAGAAAATATCTTTGGTAAATCAATAATATTCTGCTCGGCTTTAAGAGAGTTTAATAATCTTAAAGAAACGGGCATCTTAAAAGGTGATACTATACTTGAAGGTATGGAAAGAACTGTAAGTATAGCTATTGCTCAAGAAGCTAAAGAGTTAGATAGAAAGCTTCCGGCATTAGGTACAATTGGTGCAGTTGCTCCATATATTGGTTTAGTAGGTACTGTTTGGGGAATTATGTCTTCATTTAATACTCTTGGAGGTGTTGAGCAAGCTACAATATCTGTTGTAGCGCCTCATATTGCAGAGGCTCTGATTGCAACAGCTCTTGGTTTATTTGTGGCTATCCCAGCGGTTATTGGACATAGCAGATTATCAAATCAGGTGGATGATGTATTATCTAGTTATGAATCATTTCAAGATGACTTATGTATCTTGCTTTTAAAAGAGGCGCACAGAGATCAAGTCCATTATCAAAATCAAGAAAGCTAGTAAAGGCTTTTAGATATGAGAAAAAGAAATAAGAAATTCTATCGCAAAAAACGACCAATGGTACAGATCAATGTAGTCCCCTATATTGATGTTATGCTTGTGCTATTGGTTATTTTTATGATTACTACACCTATTTTAACTCAAGGTGTAAAAGTTGATTTACCAAAAGCTAGGTCAGAAAAAATTCCATCTAACGATAGTAAGCCAATAGTTGTTACTGTAAATAAGCAAGGTGAGTATTTTGTTAATCAAGGGGTTAGTGATCCAAAAGCACCACTGAGCCCTACAAGTCTTGCAAATGCTGTAATTAAGTTATCACAACAGAACCCTGGTAAGCCAGTATATGTTAGGGGTGACAGTAGTGCTAGTTATGGAGAGGTAGTAAAAGCAATGGCTCTTATCCAAAGAGCAGGCGTTGACAAAGTGGGGTTAGTCACAGAAGATGGCAAATCTTAATTACCAAAAGTTATTACAATCTTTTAAAAAGCAGGTTGAGCATAATCCTTTTGTGTTTAAAGCTATACTTGTGCATATTGCTATAGTTATAATCTTGTATATTCTATCTTATATAAGTATTTTGAGATTTGATTCCACCTCAGCATCTTTAAAAGCAGAAATTGCAGATACTCCAAAGCAAATGCAAGTTATTCAAGCTACGTCAATAAGTAGTAGCGAACTTAATAAACAAATATCTAATTATGAAAATCATCAGCAAGAGTTGCGTCAAGCTAGACAAGATGTAAAACAGGCTAAGCAAGAGGCTTTGCAAAAGCATAAGTTATTGATGAAGCAAAAAGCAGAAGCAGAACGTAGAGCTCGAATTGAAGCGAAAAAAAAGGCAGCTCTAGAAGCTAAGCGAAAAGAGCAAGAAAAACAGCGTAAGTTAGAACAGCAAAAGCAAGCCAAATTAGAAGCAGTGCGTAAAGCTAAAGAAGATGCTAAGAAAAAGGCCAAAGAAGAAGCTAAGCGAAAAGAGCAAGAAAAACAGCGTAAGTTAGAACAACAAAAACAAGCTAAATTAGAAGCCGAGCGTAAAGCACGTCAACAAAGATTAGCAAAAGCAAGAGCAGAAGCAATAGCCGCAGCTAAAAGACAAGCTGAGCAAAATCAGGCTCAAAGAGCAATTTCTAGTTATATAGCAGAGTATCAAACTAGAGTTGGAGATAACTGGATTAAGGATCCGTGTAGAGGGATTTATAATTTACCAAGAGCTATTATTAGAGATGGTAGATTTATTAAATTAACTGGCACTTCTGGTAGTTATAGGTGTGATCAGTCTTTGATCAATGCTATTAAGAATACAACTCCTCCGCAGATTTCAAATAGTGCGGCGCGAAAAACTATACAAACGGAAAATATAAGTTTTATCTTTAAACAAACTTGATAAGGAATAATAATGAAAAAAATCATTTTGAGCTTTTCAGTATTAATTTTTTTAGTATCTAATATATATGCAGATTTAGTTGCAGAGGTTACAACTGGAGTTATACAAAAACCTTTAGTTTCAGTAATGAGTAATGATGTTGTTGACCAGTTCTCTCAAAATGTGAATTCTGTGATTGTTGCAGACCTTAATCATAATGCTAAATTGCAAGGCTCAGATACTATAAAGTATGAGATAAAACAAAAGCATGATATTCCTTGGAAGAAGATTAAAGGAGATTATGTTGTTTTAACTAAATATACTAAGAACTCCTATAATAGCTACACTGTAGAAGTTCAGATTTTAAAGAGAAATGATACAAGTTATATCCAATCAGTTACATATAGAAATATTAATGTTTCTCTTATGAGAACGTTAGCACATAAGATTTCAAACTATGTTTATAAGAAACTTACTGGGGAGCAAGGCTTCTTCTTAACGAAACTTGCCTATGTTAAAGTAAGTAACCCATATGCTAGATATGGTAGAGTTTATGAGCTTGTTATATCTGACTATGATGGATTTAATAAACATACAGTGCTTAGACAAACTGATAATCCAATTGCGACACCATCATGGTCTGCTGATGGTAAAGATATTGTTTACTCAAGCTATAGTAGTGGTAGCATGGGAGTTTATGACTTGCAAATAGCTACTGGGAAAGTTACTCCTTTAACTAACTTTAAAGGTATAAATAGCTCACCATCATTCTCTCCTAATGATAGAAGTATTGCTTTAGCTTTATCTAAAGGTAATTCAGATCAGACAAATATATATATCATGAATCTGGCAACAAAAGCGCTTAAAAGATTGACTATCAATGGTATAAATACGGCTCCAAGGTTTTCACCAAATGGCAGAAGCATTGTATTTACATCTGATAGGGGTAATGGCAGACCTAATATTTATGTAGCACCAGTAAACTCTAAATACCCACAATCTTCAAGATTAAGCACCAAAATATACCAAGGATATGAACCTAATTATACACCTAATGGTAGAGATATAGTGTTTATGTATCAAAGATCACGTTCAAGTGGTATTCAAATAGCAGATTTTAATTTAGCTAGTGGCAATATAACTACTTTAACAAAAGGTAAGTCTGATAGCTCACCAACTGTCTCACCATATGGAAATATGATTGCATACATTTCTACAAATTCGAAAGGCTATAGTTCTTTAGATATGGTATCATTAGATGGAGATAATCACTTTAGTGTTGAGGCCGCAAGTAACGGTGGTACTATAATTCAGTCACCAAGCTGGTCACCAAGAAACTATTAAGGGGCATGCATGAGGATTTTTACTAAATTTTACACCTTCGTTATTATTGCAGCATTACTGACAGGGTGTGCTTGGTATAAAGGTCCTCCTTTACAAGCAAATGCAGATGCTGATCTTAGTGGCTCTGCATTAAATAAAACATCAGGAGCTAATATTTTTAGTACACTCAAATCAGCTCAAAAGGATGGAAGCGGATATACTGGGTTTGCTGATGATGGTGGTAATTTTGAAACCACAAGTTTTGATAATGTTGCGTAATAAAATTTAAATAGGAGTTGTAAACTATGAAAAAGAGTCTTTTAAGTATAGCGGTAGTAGGTTCTGTACTTATGTTAGCAAGTTGTTCTAGTACTAGACCAGATAATAGTGACTTAATTAAAGATAAGTATGCTGGAGTTGATAGCTCACAAGCTTTACAAATGTCTTCACAAATTTATGGATCTGATAACTTAAGTTCTGATGAAGTCGATCAAATGAAAAAAGAACTTATGGGAATTAACTGTAGATCGGTATACTTTGGTTTTGATAGCTATAATATCACTGATGATGCTAAAGATTGTTTAGATAAAACAGCTGATTACTTGATAGCTCATCCAAATCAACCAATTAAGCTATCAGGTAATACTGACCCAAGAGGAAGTGAAAAATATAACTTTAACCTAGGTCAAAAACGTGCAGAATCTGTTTATAATTACCTCCTAAATAAAGGTGTAAGTAAAGACCAAATATGCGTGGTTAGCTATGGTAAATTAAAACCTGCAGCAGAACCAACTAAGTTCTATGATGAGTTCTGTACTGATGGTGTAAATGATGCTTGTATGTATAAAGCCTCTGAAAAAGCATATTATTTAGATAGAAGAACAGAGCTTGATTTTGGTGTTAAATGTGACCAAACTGATTCTTCTGCTCAATCTAATTACTAGATCTAAATCTATCTTTATCTATTTTTTTTAGTTAAATTCATCTACAATAGTCCATAATTTTTTATTAAGTTTAATTATTATGATTAAAATTCCTAAAATTGGTTTTGTTAGTTTAGGTTGTCCTAAAAATCTTGTTGACTCTGAGCGTATTATTACAAAGTTAAAAGCTGAAGGTTATGACTTAGTTGATAGTTATGATAATGCTGATATGGTTATCGTTAATACATGTGGATTTTTAAATTCTGCTATTGATGAGTCTTTAGAGGTTATTGGTGAGGCAATTGCTGAGAATGGTAAAGTCTTAGTAACAGGCTGTTTGGGTAATAAAGCTGATTTAATTAAAGAAAAACATCCAGGAGTTCTAAGCATCACTGGTCCTCAGGATTATGGGAACTTAATAGAAGCAGTACATACACATGCACCTATATTTGCTAATGATTTTGTATCTTTGGTACCACCACAAGGAATTAAGCTTACTCCAAGACATTATTCATATCTAAAAATATCAGAAGGATGTAACAATACTTGTACTTTTTGTATTATTCCAGATATTCGTGGTAAGTTAAAAAGTCGTTCTATAGACAATATCATGAAAGAAGCTGAAAAGCTTAAAAATGCTGGAGTAAAAGAGCTACTTGTAATATCACAAGATACATCTGCTTATGGTGTTGATATTAAGTATAAGCCCGGAATATGGAATGATAAAGAGTATCAAAGTAATATTTTAGATCTTGCTACAGCTCTTGGCGATTTAGATATGTGGACAAGAATGCATTATGTGTATCCATACCCTCATGTTGATAAAGTTGTACCACTTATGGCTCAGGGAAAGATACTTCCTTATTTAGATGTACCTTTGCAACATTCGTCACCAGAGGTTTTAAAAAGGATGAAGCGCCCAGCACATACGCAAAAGACTCTTGATAGAATCAATAAATGGCGTGATATTTGCCCAGATATAACTATTCGTAGTACTTTTATAGTTGGCTTCCCAGGCGAAACAGAAGCTGACTTTGAACACTTATTAGATTTTGCTGAAAAAGCTCAACTAGATAGAGTTGGTTGTTTTAAATACTCTGAAGTTGAAGGAGCTAAGGCTAACCAGTTTGATAATCTGATTTCTGAAGAAGTTAAGCAACAAAGGCTAGATGAATTTATGGGGCTACAGGCTCAAATAAGTGCAGATAAGCTTGAAGGCTTTGTTGGTACAGAGCAGCAGATTATAATTGATTCAATAAATCCTGACGAAAACTATGCAATTGGCCGCACAAGATATGATGCTCCAGAAGTAGATGGACAAGTTATTGTTGGTGATGCAGTAGAAAGAGGTTTGAAAGTAGGTGAGTTTGCTAATGTTGAGATTACTGAATCTACTGAATATGATCTAATAGCTGACTAGATTCTTTTTATTAAACTTTCTTAATATTTATTTATCCGTATAAAAAAATCATAATCTTATTTGTATACTTGGAGTATTAACCTTTTATTTTGAGAAAGTACTGTGAGTAGTAATTTAGTTGTTATAGGAGCTTCTGGTTCTATAGGCCATGCCATAATCAAGAGGTTAATATATTTATATCCAGATGCTAATATATATGCTTTTTCACGTTCTAAAGTAAACAATTGTGTAGAAGGTGTAGTTTATCAATATATTAACTATGATGATGAGTCAACAATTAAGGAAGCTGCAAAATATGTCTATGAAAAATCAGGAGCTGTTAATTTAGTTTTTGTCGCTACTGGTATACTACATACCTCTGAAATAAAACCAGAGAAAGCACTAAAAGAATTATCAGCTGATAAATTTATTGAGCTTTTTAAAGCAAATACAATATTTCCGGCTTTGGTCGCAAAGCATTTTATACCTAAATTAGCAAAAGATACTAAGTCTGTATTTGCAGCGATTTCTGCACGTGTTGGTAGTATCTCTGATAATAAGCTTGGTGGTTGGTATGCATATAGAGCGTCAAAGGCTGCTTTAAATATGTTTATCAAAACTGCAAGTGTTGAAACTAAGCGTTTAAATCCAAACGCTGTAATAGTTGGGGTACATCCAGGGACTGTAGATAGTCATTTATCAGAACCTTTTCAAGCAAGAGTGCCTCAAGGAAAACTTTTCACTCCAGAGTATTCAGCTTGTAAGTTAATTGAAGTATTATATGGTTTGAAACTACAAGATAGTGGTAAATGTTTTGCATGGGATGGTAAAGAGATTATTCCATAGTTAAATTTTTAGAAGCATTTGTTAGGAATAAGTATATTAAAGCAATGCTGGGTAGATCGTGTAATTATTAGATAGAAGTTATTTATAGATATTATTTTGAATCTGCAAGTTTCTGATTAATTTGATTAAGTACGATTGTGGCATTCGTTTTACTATCATCTTTAATATAAAGAGCAGATTGGTTAGGATTGTTTTTAGCAGATTGGACTACTATATCAATAGTGTCGCCTGTTGGCGATACCGCTTTGATCTCAGATTTCTTCTCATCAACAGTTTGTTCTTTTGTAACATATTTACTTTCTTTTAATACTTCTGTAGCAGCAGCAAATACGGTTTCTCTATTCTTGGCATAAGCATTATATGCGTCAGGATCTTCCATCCATTTATATGCTAAAGCACCTACTGCGACACTGGCTAAAACTAAACCTGTTACAGCAACAGCTGCAGTTGTACATGATGTAATCGACATAGAAGCTGCTAACAGCGTTGCTATTATTATTGTTTTTTTCTTCATCATAATTTCACCTCACGAGGTTGTTATTTGTCATATGAGTTAATAGTCTAACAATTTCATTATATCAAGCTGCTATGGTTTTCCAAGCTTGTTTTTAATTTTAAATGTTATAAAAGATATAAATCTATGCTTAAATAGTTTAAAAGAATTTATTTATTAAATATAAAAATGAGTTTTATCCAAAAGTATTTTGCAATTGTAGTGATATTAGGAGTTGTTTTAGCAATCTCAATACCTTCTATATTTACACCATTAAAGCCTTATATTACCTATTTATTAGCTGCTATTATGCTGGTTATAGGACTACATTTACAAACGAAAGATTTTGTCAAAGTAGCTAAGCTTAAATACAAATTAGCCGTCATATTACTGCTAAAATTAATAATTACACCTATAGTTGCTTTTATAGTAGGTAAACTATTGGGATTAAATCTACCGGCGTTGGTAGGTCTGGTAATTGTTGGAGCTTGTCCTGGTGGTACAGCTTCTGGAGTGATGGCTCTATTAGCTAGAGCAAATATTTCGTTAACTGTTAGTTTGACGTTTTTAACAACATTACTAGCCCCAATATTTATGCCATTAATTATTTATATCTTTTTTTCAAAGAGTATTAAATTAGATTGGCTTGGTATGTTTGAAACTATGGCTATAATAGTTATTGTTCCAATAGCATTAGGAATTTTAATTAGTAAGTTTAGTAGATTAAATGAGTCTGTCTTAAACAAAATATCCAATATTCCAATTCTTTTAATTATATTAATAGTAATGATAGTAACAGCACTAAATAAGCACACTATGATGCTTATACCTATAGATATCATTATAAGTGTCATAGTTCTTAGTATATTCGCTAATATCTTAGGATACTTAATAGGAAAGTTTTTAGGCTTGGATATTGATAGTAGATTAGCTTTACTTTTTGAATTTAGTATATTAGACGTTGGTTTAGGAATTGTGATAGCTTTGGTATTTTTTGGAAATCAGGCAGCTATTGCTGCAACATTTTATGCTATTTGGCAAAATATCATTGGTCCAATTATTGTTAATATTGTAAATATTCGTCGAAATATTAAAGCAAAGTAAATTTCCCTTAACACCTATTGACAAATTATTCTAATTTAGAATATAATATCTAAAAATATCTAAATAAGACTTTCATGAAATCTAAATTTGAAGAATATTCTAATATAGCTGAAGCTATAAGTAAGTTGCTATATCCATTTGCTGAAGTAGTTATTCATGATCTTAAAAAAAAGCAGATAAAAGCTATTTTTAACCCTATATCTAAAAGGGAAGTGGGAGATTCTTCATATATGGATCATATTGGATTAGATGTTTACGATGAGCTTCCTAAAGTAATAGGACCTTATGAAAAGCTTAATTATGATGGTCGTAAAATCAAAAGTATTATAACTGTAATTGAGAATGATAAAGGCAATGTTATTGGGACACTTTGTGTAAATTTAGATATTTCTATCTTTGATAAGTATCAAGGATTAATAAATGCATTTTTAAAGAATAACGACGATAAAATGTCTGAGCAAAAGCAGAGCCTATTTAAAGATACACTGTATGAGAAAATAAATAAATTTGTGCAGAAGTATTGTATTGAAAAAAGTTTATCAATAGATAATATGACTCGTTCTCAGAAAAAAGACTTAATCTTGGAGCTCAAAAACCAAGGTGCATTAGATGGTAAAAACGCAAGTCAATACATAGCTAGAGCATTAGGTGTTAGTAGAGCTACTGTTTATAACTATCTTAAATAATTAATTCTAAAAGGAACAAAAAATGTTAGTGATTATTTTAGGAGCTATTGTTGGCTTTGTGGCTAGCTTTATCTCAACTTTATTAGGTGGTGGTGCTGGATTAATAGCTGTCCCAGCATTTTACTATATTATTGTCCATATTTATGGGCCATCGTATGCAATGCAAATAGCTCTTGCAACTTGTTTCGGGATGTCGGTTTTTCTTAGCTTAATGGCTACATATAAGCATTATAGGAGAGGTAACATTCATTTAGGGGAGCTTAGGTATTATTTATTATATTTAGCTATAGGATCTATTTTAGGAGGGTTAATAGCTAAATATATAAATACTGACTTGCTAAAGATAATATTTGCATTCTTACTATTTGGTAGTGGTATTTGGATGATATCACATAATGATAATAAAGTTATAAAGCTCCCAAGAGCTTCTAGATATAGTATATTTGGTCTTTGTGGAGTTTTAAGTGTATTGGCAAGTTCGACAACATTTGCAACAATGTTTTTTGTTAAGATTGGGACTGATATTAAAAAAGCTATAGCAATTACTAGCGTATGTGTATTTATTACAGCAGGTATTGGTACACTTATGCTTACTTGTGGAGTGTCTGTAAATGTTCCATCAACACTTGGATATTTAAGTATACCTTTGCTTTTATCTTCAATACCATTTGCCTTATTGGGAAGCATTATAGCTGTAAATTATCTGGGTGTTATATCCCCTAGATTACTTAAATCTTTATTTGTAATTTTGATGTTTGTTTCAGGCGTTATTATGGTTATCTAAAAAGTTGAAAATATAAGCTTTTACTGTATACTTTATATTTCTTTGGAGAGGTGGCCGAGTGGTTGAAGGCGCACGCCTGGAAAGCGTGTATAGCTTAACAGCTATCGAGAGTTCGAATCTCTTCCTCTCCGCCATATATTTTTAATATATCTTATTGAAACTAGGTAATGCCATAAGTTAAATAACGAGTAAGTGTTGTATACTTTCTTTTAATATACCTAGATTAAAAGTACAATGTGGATAAAAAGTTATACAAATAAAATTTATGTCATATACTATTCATAAACCTTTTTCTGAAGGTATTCCTTTATTATTTGATTCACCACATAGCGGTTTTATTTTTCCTTTAGAGTTTAAAACATGTGCGAGTCTTGAGGCATTAAAGAGTGGCTGTGACTGGTATGTTGATCAACTTTGGCAGGAGTCACTAAAGTATGGTGCAACTATACTATCAGCATCTTTTCCAAGAGCATTTATTGATCCAAATAGGGCTGTTACTGATATCGATTTAGATTTAATTGAGGGTGAGTGGACTAGAGAAATCCATACTACTGACTATTCAAAAAGAGGAATGGGACTTATCCGTAGATATGCATTACCAAATCAGCCGATGTATGCAAGTAAGCTATCTGTTGAAGAAGTTGTTGAAAGAATAGATAAGTATTATCTTCCTTATCGCAATAAGTTAGCTGAGTTACTTCAAGAGAAAAAAAACAAGTTTGGGCGAGCATATCATGTTGACTGTCATTCGATGAAATCAAAAGGTAATAAGATGAATATTGATGCTGGAGCACCTAGACCTGATTTTGTAATAAGTGATGCCGAAGGAACAACAAGCGAAAAAGAGTTTGTAAAACTATGTATTGAGACATTAGAATCGCAAGGTTATAGCATTAGCTATAATCACCCTTATAAAGGAGGAGATATTGTTCGTAGTTGTAGCGACCCTAGTATGAATATTCATAGCGTGCAAATAGAAATTAATAGAGCTCTATATTTGGACGAAACTCGTTATGTGAAAAAAGAAGGTTTTATTAACTTGCAAACTAATCTTGGTATTTTAAGCCAAAAGCTTTCTAATTATGTTAAATCTAAATTAGCCAATAATTAGGAAAAGTCATGGATAGTAAAAATAATAAATCTAAGAAGCTATTGCATCCTGTACTGTTGATGCTAATAGTTCTTTTTCTATGCTTGGTTTTAAGTTATTTAATTCCATCGGGTACTTTTTCTTATAGTGGTAAAAATGTTATACCAAATAGTTATACTGCAATTAAAAATGCTCACTTTAGCTTAACAAATTTATTTTTAGTTCACTCAAAGCAAACCTCTTCAGGTTTAGGGATTTTAGATATATTTCTTGCGATACCTGATGGGTTCAAAAATTATTCTACTTTAATAATGATGGTGTTGATTATTGGTGGAATGTTTGGAGTATTACAAGAAACTGGATTAATAGAAAAAGGTATAGATCGTTTATTAGTCTTGACTAAGGCAAATTTATATTTGCTTACTTTCACTTTGATGGTTATTCTAAGCTTAGGAAGTACATTTGTTGGGTTGATATCAGAATATCTAATTATTATTCCTATTATAGTAGCTTTAATGTCGCGCTTTGGGCTATCTAATTTAGTAGGTCTTGCTGTAGTTGCCATTTCAGCTAAGCTAGGTTATATAGCATCTGTAACTAATCCATTTGCCTTATCTGTTGCCCAGCCAATAGCAGGTATTCCAGTATTAAGCGGTATACCATTTCGTTTTTGTGCATATATATTATTATTGATTGCAGGTTGTACATATATGTTTTTTTATATTAAGAAACAGGCTGTTATACCAGTAGTAATAGATCATCATAAAACAGAAAAGCTTGATAAGACAAGTTTTGCACTATTAATTTTAATAGTTATAGCTATAGTTTTCTTAATTTATGCTCAGCATCATTGGGCATGGAATACTAACCAATTAAGTACTTTCTATATTATATTTTCTTTATTAATCTCAATAGTTGCTCGTCTAAATCCAAGTGTTGCAGCTGAAGCATTTATATCAGGAATGCGCAGAATGGTTTTAGCAGCAGTTTTAATTGGAATGGCTGGAGCTGTTGATATCTTACTAAAGAAATCTATGATATTAGACACGATAATTTATGATCTAAGTAGTCTATTACAGTTTGGTGATGGAATTATTTCTACTAATATTATGATGTTTATTCAAATGATTTTGGATGTTCTAATCCCTTCAACATCAGGCCAAGCAGCTGTGACATTACCGATATTAGTTCCTGTTGGGCATCAATTACATGTGACTGCTCAAAGTACTGTTTCAGCATTTTTATTTGGCAATGGATTATCAAATATGATTACTCCTACATCGGGGATGCTTTTAGCATATTTAGCTACTGCTCGAGTTAATTATTTAAGTTGGTTAAGATTCATTTTTCCTTTATTTGTAATATTTCTGGTGATTTTATGTATTATGCTAAGTTTATCGAGCTTTTTTTAATATAAATAGCAGATATCACTAATACAACCCAAGCAATCATTAAAGTAGTGCCGCCAATGGGAGCAAGCTTTAGAATGCTAGGAAGATTAAACACTATAGAAATATAAATACTAAAGCTAAAAAGTAGTGTTCCTATGATAAATAAAAAACTACTTAACTTAAGTAATACGCTTTGACCAAGTTGCTTGCTACTCAAAAGAGCTATACCAATACCACTAATCACAATAGCATATATCTGATTGTAGCGTAAAGCGGTCATAATAAAATCAAAATGCTCTGCTGAAATTTGAGTTTTGAGTCCATGCTCTGCATATGCTCCAAAAGCTACAGAGATAAAACCTAGAATCGCTCCTATTGCTAGATTCATCTTTTCTCCTTGGTTATAAAAATTGATAAGATAAGTTGTTATAGAAATAGTGAAGTCGCTTTTATAGCTCCATATTTTTTTATATTTATATATGCTTGTTTATAAAGCTGAACAAATGTGATGTCATTACTTAAACTATGGAATATATCTTTGATTTTTATAAATGCAACAGGGTCGCTATTTCCAGTAATAAAATCAAGAAGCATTTGCTTTTTATTATCAACGATTTCTATTTTTTTGCCACTTTCATCTACTCCATCTAGATATGCTCTCCAAGATGCTATAATCAATGCAGATAGTTTTAGATCTTTGCCTTTATTAATTTGTTCATTAATTGCTGGAAGATTAAAAACAGGGATTCTATCGCTTGTAAATTCACATATTCTTTGAAGAGTATCTGCAATATTTGGATTAGCGAATCTCTCTATTAGGCTATGCTGGTATTCATTTAAGTTTATGCCAGGAACAGGGTCAAGAGTTGCTTCAACTTCATGCTTTATGTATTTCAAAAGAAATTTTTGAATAGTTTCATCTTGAGCTGACTCATGAACATAACGATATCCATGTAAGTATCCTAAATATGCTAAAGCTTGGTGAGATGAGTTAAGAAGTCTAAGTTTCATTTTCTCATACGGAGATACATCTTTGACAAACTGAGCGCCAGCAAGTTCCCATTTTGGCCTACCTGCTACAAAGTTATCTTCTATAACCCATTGAGTAAATGGCTCACAAACTACAGGCCATTTATCTTCGATACCAAACTGATTTAGAAGCATTTTTTTGTCTTGATCAGTGGTTTTTGGGGTTATGCGATCAACCATAGAGTTTGGGAAACTGCAATTTCTTTTAGTCCAATCTTCTAGATTTGGGTCAAGTTTTGATAGGAACTCGAGAAAGGTATATTCTAATACTTTACCATTATGTTGTACATTGTCACAGCTTAGTAATGTTACACCATTAAGATTATTGGCTTTTCTGTATTTAAGAATCAATGCTAGATAGCCGAATATTGTTTTTGGAGAAGTATGATTTTTAAGATCATAATTAATTAGTTCACTATTCCAGTCAAATTTTGTTGTGTTAGGGTCAATATTATAGCCACCTTCGGTAACAGTCATAGAAACTATCGCTAAATCTGGATTTAAAGCTTTTTTAATTAGTTGGTCGTAGTCATTATAAGCATATACGTAGTCACCAATACTCCTAACTATACTAGCAGAGTTCTCACCAGCATTTGGTTTAAGCATTAGGGTATAATTGTAATCTTGTTCTTTTAGACAATTAGCCATTGTTTTATCTATTTCAAGAATTCCAACTCCTGTTAGACCCCAGCTATTATCATTGGATTTTTCCATAGCATCACCCGTGTATATAACTTGATGAGCTCTATGAAACCCTCCTACACCAAAATGAATAATTTTAGAGGTAGAAGTTGGTTTAGTATAAACTTTTATACTAGGCTTATTTTGGACTATTTTATTGATATTGTCTGAGTTAAGTTGCATATTATTCCCTTACTTATTTTTTGATGTATAAAATAGTATTTGTAACACAATGACAAAAGCAAATATTGCCCCTAAACCATTAGGTACAACGATAAACCAATCAGGTTTACATACTCCATAAACAACCCAAGATGTGAATGTTAAAAAAAGAAAGCAAAATAGGAATAACGAAAGTCCTTCAGTTGATTTTAGTTGGTAGTTCTTTTTTACTTGAGCTGGTAGTCCTAGAGCAGTATAAATAATAGTTATAATACACGCAATCCACCCAAGGATAGTAATATAATCCATACTTGTAATCCTTATTTCTTTAGAAAAAAATTATTAAAGATATTGTAATAATACAATAACAAAAATTATTAATCCAACCCAGTGATTGTCAGAAAAGGCTTTTATACAGTTAGCGATGCCTAGCTTTTTGTAGATAAAATAATTCTTGATAAAAAATAGTGCTGACGCTATTACTCCTAAATAGAAAATTATATTAAAGTGGCAGTATATACCTAAGATAAGAAGTAATACTAAAGATAGGATGTTAAATAAAAATATATATTTGAATACTTTATCACCAAATAAAACAGCGGATGATTTTATACCTATCTCTAAGTCGAAATCTCTATCAGCTAGAGCATAGACAGTATCATAAGCAATAGTCCAGCATATAGTTGATAAATAAAAAATTAAGGCCTCTAGAGGTATTTTGTTTTGTAAAGCTGAAAAAGCCATAAAAATACCAAAATTAAAAGCAAGTCCTAATACTAGCTGAGGTATAACAAAGAATCTTTTACAAAATGGATATAGTATTGCTAAAAATATTGCAACGAAAGATAATAAGATTGTAAGAGTATTTAAAAAAAGTACACAGATAAAAGCAATTAGAGTGAGAATCAAGCAAAGATAAACGGCATTTTTTACACTAAGTTTGCCACTAGTTAATGGTCGGTTACTAGTACGAGCAACATGCTTATCAAAATCAATATCAGCAATATCATTAACAATACAGCCAACTGTACGCATAATTACAACACCAAGAGTAAATATAAGCCAATATTTAATATTTGGCACTCCATGACCTGCTAAAACTAAAGCTGTAAGAGTAGGCCATAGTATCAAAAGTATTGGGATAGGACGGTGTAGCCTCATTAGCATAAAGTATGCATTTAACTTCTCTTTACTAGCCATCATATTGTTCCGGTAAAATTAGAAAATATTCAGTAATTAGAAATTTAAGTTTTTTGTCGTTTTTATATTCAAAGATAGAGCTACGAGAGAATATTTTATGCTGTTGATTTCTACCAGTCTCTTGATGAAAATCTTCGGCTGATAGCTGACGAATTATAAACTCGTCTCTATCAAATTTTGATTTATCAAAAAGTAAGTTATCACCAATTGGTTTTGTACCTAGGCTGTCGAGTTCTTGAGTAAAATGATTATAAGTATCTTTTGGTACGATTGTTCTAGCAAAAACAAAAGTCTTGTCTTTATTAGATAGAGAAATTTGTCTTACAAGAGCATCATTTACATCTAGCAGACTTGATTCTAGTGGTGTTATGTTTGTAATTTTTTGAGAGATTTTATCTAGTGTTATAGCACCATGAAATTTAGATAAACTTGTGACTAAGTTTTTAGCATCATTAAGCCAATATCTTTTAACTTTATCTAGGCTATTTTTATTTATTATATTCATATCTTAGAAATACCTTAAAGTTAAGGTTTCTTATTTTATTCTCGATTTGTATAATTATACACTTATAAAGTTATGAAATTAATAAAAGGATTCGAAAATGCGTCCAAGTGGCAGAAATAATGATCAATTACGTAATATAAAAGTTACACATAATTTTACAAAACATGCAGAGGGTTCCGTTCTTATAGAGTTTGGAGATACTAAAGTTCTTTGTATAGCTTCAGTAATACCAGGAGTACCAAGATTTAAAAAAGACTCTGGAGAAGGATGGTTAACAGCAGAATATGGCATGCTTCCTCGTTCAACACATACTAGAATGGATAGAGAAGCTGCTCGTGGTAAACAATCAGGCAGAACTCAGGAAATCCAACGTCTAATAGGTAGAGCATTACGTGCAAGTGTCGATCTAACTAAAATAGGTGAGAATACTATCAAGGTAGACTGTGATGTAATCCAAGCAGATGGCGGAACTCGCACAGCATCTATAACAGGAGCATCATTAGCTATTAAAGATGCTATTATCTATATGAAAGATAAAGGTATGATAGAGGCTGGTGTTGATCCTCTTTTATCTCAAGCAGCAGCTATTTCTGTAGGGATCTATAATAATGAGCCAGTGTTAGATCTTGATTATGATGAAGATTCTAATGCTGAGACAGATATGAATGTCGTAATGAATTCAAATGGTGGCATGATCGAAATCCAAGGAACAGCAGAAGGCAAAGATTTCTCAGAAGAAGAATTTGCAAAAATGCTAGGCTTAGCTAAAAAAGGTATTAAAGAAATATTTGAGTTAATATTTTAGGAAATAGTCTTAGATATTTTGAATATAAGAGTTTATCTTTATTAATAAATCAAAGTCTTTTGATTTTAATTCAAATAAGAAGTCTTGTAATGGCTCACTTTTTGCAAAAAGTAGTCTCTGTTCTATTTGCTTAATTTGTTCTTCTAGCGTTTTTCTTTGTTGATATAACTCTCGAAGCTCTTTATTAGTATTTTGAAAGAAGTTTTGGATGTTATCTTCTTTTTTAGCTTTTAGTTTAGTTTTAAGGTTAGAGCTAATAGCTGATGTTCTTGTTGTAGATAATTTTTTTCTACCTAATGAAAGTTTTTTGCGTGGTTGTTGATCTGACATTTATTTCACTTATTTTGCGTTAATTTTTGTTTTAGAATTATAGTTTTGAATAAGATTTCTCGTTCATTATAATATATTTATCAAGAAAAATGTAGATTTAACGAGTTGTAATCTTAATAAAAGATATAGTTTTTTAGTATTTATTAACTATCTTGATTTAACTCCTATTGATGCTAGTCTTTTCTCTATAGATGGATGTGTAGAAAATAAATCTGACATATCACCACCGTTAAAACCAGCACTTAGTGGATCAAATATATATGATGCGCGACGAAGATTTTCATTTTTATTATGTTTGTAGCTATATTGTGCTTCTTGTGTATGACTGTCGTTTGCAATCTTTATAAGGGCATTTGCCATCGGCATATTTGTCCGCATAAGTTCAACGGCTCCAGCATCAGCCATATACTCGCGTGTTCGGCTTAAAAATAGCATCATAAATATTGTAAATACTTGTAGCACATATCTTAAAATCATAATTATAATAAAGAAAGCTGCTGCGTTATTATTGCGATTATTATTGCGGTTATTACCTGAGAAAAGGACTGAGTAGAATAGTAAATCCATAATGATTAACATCATATTTGATAAAACCATTGTAAATAGATTTAATTTAATATCTTGATTGCGAATGTGTGTTAACTCATGTGCCATTACAGCCTGTAGCTCATCTCGAGTTAGAGCATTTGCAAGTTTTGAGGTAATAGCAACCATTGCAGATTTTTCAGAATAACCTGAGGCAAAGGCATTCATATAATTTGCATCAATTAAAAATACTTTAGGCATATAACGCATTCCGGCAGCAACTTTCATTTCTTCAACTACGTTGTAGACTCTTTTTGCTAGAAGATCTTGGCTATCAGCAGATACTTCATGATATTGCGTGCCTGAGAGCATAATCTTGTCGTACATGCTAAAGGTTATGAAAATCCATATTATAGCGATCACTGATATCATCATTGTTGCGTATGGAGGTATTTGAAATGTTACGAGCCACATAAATACTTGGCCAATAGGTAGTTGATTACCTGTGTGTGCGTAGTAGTAATTTGCCAGCTCACTATAGCGCCAAAATGTATCAACAAAGATTCCCAGTAAAAAAAATACAATCAAGAAAGTTGCTATTACTAGATAGGTACGACGAGTGTTTTTACGGACAACTTCTCGCCAATTTACTGAGCCATATTGAAGATTATCAGTGTTTGACATTTTATAGTTCCACTCTAGAGTCTTCTAGTTGTTGTTTTTTCTCTTCAGAGATATTCCAGTAAATAAAATCTTCATTTAGTTTTTTGAAGAAATTAACCACAATACCAGCAAAAAATGATTTTTTATGTGCATTATATCTTTCGATAGAATCATTTAGTGCTTGTTTTGCAAAAGCTAATTTATTCTCAGTAGATGTGATTTCTTCTTGTAGTTGTATTACATTTTGATTAGCTTTTAGTTCAGGGTAATTTTCAAATTGGATATTGATACCCTTAGCTAAATCAGAAATTTTGTTTTCAGCTGCAATTCTTGTTTGGGTATCTCCTTGTTCTTTAGCAGTATTTGCTTTACTTCTCAGAGCAACTACTTGTTTAAGAGTTGTTTGTTCGTAGTCCATGTATTTTTTTACAACATTGACTAAAGAATCAAAAACTTTAGCTCTACGATCTAATTGAACGTCTATTTGCTTTTCTGAGTTTTTAACAGTTTCTATTTCTGCTATTAGCTTGTTATATGTCATTACCATGTAGATGACAATTATTGCAATAATAACTAGTAGAATTATACCAAATGTCATTTCTGTCTCCTTAAATGAGTTATCTAAGTATAAAGATGATATGAAATGATTATTTTTTCAAGTTTATTTTAAATTTTCTTCTATGAAGTCGCAGAAAGCTTTTGTTAGAGTTGTATGATATTTTTTCTTATGTAACAGTTTATATAAGTTTCGTCTAAGATCAAGATCCTGTATTTCAAGTACTTTATATCTATTAGTGTCTTCGGAGTGACTTGTTATTATCTCTGATAAGCATGCTAAGCAGTCACTATGTGAAATGTATTGTTTTATGGCTTCTGAGCCACTTAGAGTAATCGCTTTTTTAATATTTGACATATTATTTTCAAGAGCATTGAAGAAAATATCAAATGTTCCGGAGCCTTGTTCTCTAGTGACCCATTCGTATTTTAAAAGGTCCTTTATTTTTATATTCTTTTTCTTATTTAAAGGATGATCTGCTCGACAAATAATCTTTAAAGCATCTTTCCTCCATAAACTAGTTTCTATGCTTTGGCTACTGCATTCCCCTTCAATAAAGGCTACATCACAGCTTAGCGTTTCAATACTATTGATAATTTTTTGAGTATTACCAGATATTATTTCAAAGTTTACATCTGGATAAGTTTTTCTAAATGTAGCTACATATTTAGGAAGTATATAATTTGCTATTGTAGTGCTAGCCCCAATAATTATTTTTCCTGATAATTCTGAATCACTATCAGTAAAAGTTTCAAACTCTTGGACTTCATCTAATATTTTTATAGCCTTTGTTAGGAGGTTTTTACCGTTGGCATTTAGTTTCATGCGCTTGCCAACTCTGTCAAATAATGTCGTATCAAGCATACTTTCAAGTTGAGACAGTGACATACTTGCTGCAGCTTGAGATATAAAACATTTCTCAGCACCAGCACTAATTGATTCTGATTTAGCAGTATTAACAAAAACTTGAAGTTGCTTTAATGTAATTCGCATATTAATTTTAGCTAAACTTATATATTAAAATTGTATTATAAGATTTTCTGATATGCAATATTAGAATTACTAATTAGGATCATAGTGGAAGCTTCTATATAATATAAAATTAATCTATTGTTAAATTTAATAAATAATTGGAGAGACACAGATGCAAGAATCTAAAAAGTATGAATGGGCTATAATTGGAGCGGGTCCTGCAGGTATGGCTACATTAGGCCTTTTATTGGATAATGGTGTTAAAGCTAGTGATGTTCTATGGGTTGATCCACTTTTTGAAGTTGGAGACTTTGGAGAGAAGTGGGGTGAAGTAAGTAGTAACACTTCTGTTGAACTTTTCTTTAGATTTATAGAGGATATAAAATCATTTAATTATGCAGAAAATAATCAAAAGTTTCCCTTAGAAAGCTTTGATAGAGCTGGATTTACTTCATTAAAAGAAGTTACTAAGCCTTTAAAATGGGTTACAAACGACCTTTTAAATAGGGTTGATAATAGTAAAGATATGATTACAGATTTAAAGGTATCTGATGGTGTTTGGGATATTAGTGGTGAAAGTGGTAGTTATGCTGCTAAGAAAGTAGTTCTTGCTACTGGTGCTATACCAAAATCATTAAATATTCACAATTTTGAAGTGACTGAAGAAGTTGATCTTTCAACGGCTTTAACACCTAGTAAATTAAAACAAGAACTTAAGTCTGATGATAAAGTGGCAGTTTTTGGATCTTCACATTCAGCTATGATCATTATTAGAAATTTATTAGAATCTGGGGTTAGTGATGTTGCTAACTTTTATTTAGAACCATTAAAGTATGCTGTTAATATGGGTGACTATATTCTTTATGATAATTCAGGTTTAAAAGGTGAGACAGCTAAATGGGTTAGAAAAAATATTTCTCAGAACTTAGATAGTAGAGTCAAAAGATACTTATCTACAAGTGAACAAGTTAATAATCATTTACATAAGTATAATAAAGTTATTTATGCTACAGGATTCCAACAAAGAGTGCCAAGTGCAGAAGGTGTTGATGTAAGACAGTATGATCCTACTACAGGAATTATAGCACCGGGACTTTTTGGTGTTGGTATTGGATTCCCTCAGAAAGTTACAGATCCTAATGGTAATGTTGAGCTAAATGTTGGCTTATTTAAATTTATGAAAGACATAAAAAGAATGTTACCTTTATGGACTAGATATGACATCTAAACTATTTTAATAATCTTAACGCATTTATTATCACAATAAGTGTTGTTCCTATATCTGCGGCAATTGCCATCCATAAAGTTGCTAAATCTGCCATAGCTAATGATATAAATATAGCTTTTACAGCTATAGCAAAAGTTACATTCTGCTTTATTATGTCTAACGTTCTTTTAGAATGTTTGATTAACCATGGTAGTTTGCCAATATCGTCAGACATCAAAGCGATATCTGCAGTTTCTATAGCGATATCATTGCCAATAGCTCCCATAGCAATACCTAGGTTTGATCTAGCAAGAGCTGGAGCATCGTTGATACCATCACCGACCATTGCAACATTAGTATATTTATTTACAAGCTCTTCTACTTTAGCAACTTTATCTTCCGGTAGAAGTTCTGCATAGTATTTATCTATACCAGCCTGTTTGGCTATAGCTCTTGCTGTACCAATATTATCTCCGGTAAGCATGACATTTTGGTTAACTCCAGATTCTTTTAACTGTTTTAAAGCTTCACTAATATTATCTTTTATACTATCTTGTATTGCTATAGCTCCAACTATCTGATTATTATTTCCAATAAAAATTAATGTAAAACCATTAGCTCCAAGCTCATTTGCTTGTTCGTGTATGGACTTATTATTACAAAGCTGTTTCTCATGAGCAAAGGCATGGCTTCCTAGCCAATAAGATGAGTCTTTTATTTGTCCTGTTATACCTTTACCACCAATAACTTTTGTATTTATAGTTTCTTCAATTTGTATATTATTTTGATTAGCATAATCAATAATTGCTTTAGAAATAGGGTGATCAATAGTTTTTTCTAAACTGGCAGCTATAGTTATTAATTGCTTTTCAGAGAAGTTATCGTTAGTGATAATTTGTTTTACCACGGGTTGACCTTTAGTCAAAGTTCCTGTTTTATCAAAAGCAATAGCTTTAAGTTTTGTAGGAACTTCAATGAAGTTTCCTCCTTTTATTAAAATACCATTTCGTGCGGCTCTTGCTAAGCTAGAAACTATTGATATTGGAGTTGATATAACTAGTGCGCAAGGGCATGCTATCACGAGAATAACTAAAGCTTGGTATATCCATTTAATCCATGGTTGGGCTAAAAATAGTGGAGGGACTATAGCAATCAATATAGCGAGTACTATCATACAAGGAGTATAGACTCTAGCAAATTTATCGACCCATTTTTCAGATGATGAACGTTTTGATTGTGCATGTTCTACTGCTTGGATAATTTTTGCTATAGATGAATTACTTGCCGTTTTTGTGGTTTTAATTTCAATAGATGAGTTACCATTTATACTACCTGCAAAAACTTCATCACCGATTTGTTTCTCTATCGGAATTGATTCACCTGTAATAGGTGCTTGGTTTATAAAGCTATCACCTTTTATAACAATACCATCCAGAGCAATTTTTTGGCCAGGTTTGATAAGTAGTCTTTTACCTACATTAATTTCTGCTAAAGGTTTTTCCTCAAATTCTTTATCATGACAGCAGTATACTAAAGCTGTGTCGGGGGTTAGATCCATAAGTTTGGTTATTGCTGAGCGTGCATTACCAACACTCCAAGCCTCTAAAACGAGAGATAAAGAGAACAAGAAACTTACAACGGCAGCTTCAAAAAGTTGTCCAATTGCTGCAGCACAAACTATAGCTATCACCATCAGTAAGTTCATATCAGCATTAAGACGCTTTAATGAAGCGATAGCTTTTGGGAAAACAAACCAACTACCAAATACTATAGCCAAAATATAACTAAATTGTGACATTAGAGTAAGCGTTGTACCTGAACCATTATCATTATCTATAAATGCATTTATGAAGCCATGATCAAAAGCATGAAATAAATATGCAAATATTATTAGAATACCACTAATAGATGTTGTGATTAAGCGTAAGTATTTACTAATAAAGCTAGAACTTTGATCATCTGCAATATGTTCACTCCAAGCTTTGGTATTTAGGCCTGACTTCTTGATTAATGAAATTATTTCTTTTGCAGAAATACCTTGTTGATTTATTAGGAGCTTACCATTAAGTAGATCAAACTGCATATTCTCTTCAGATACCTTTTTACCTAAAGCTTTTTTTATAATATTTACTTCTTCAATACAGTCTAAACCATATACTTTGAACTCTAAGTGTTGATTACTTTGATTCATAGCAAGTTCTCCTTTGCATGTATTTCAGGCAGATGTTCAAGTTTTTCTTTTATCATCTGTTTAATTATTTTTTGGTCGCTTTGAATAGTACTATCATCTTCAAGTATTTTTAAAAGCCAGTTTAATTGTTCTTTATAAATAGAATTAAAATAAAAATAATGAAAACGACCCTGTTTACGTTTATGGATAAATCCATTACGTCTGAGGATATCTAAATGTTTAGAAATAGTTGAGTTAGCAAGTTTGAATATATGCGCTAAATGACAAAGGCATAATTCATGCTGATATATTACCATTAAAATTCGTATCCTTGTCTCATCACTTAAAGCTTTTTGGAAGTCTACTATGTCGGCAAGTTTCATTTTTTAAAACTATATTTCGCTAAATAGCGAAATATTACTTGTAAAATCATAAATTTTCAATGGATATATCAACTTTTTAATTAGAAAGTTTGATTATTAAAATATCATCCTTCATTATTATGGATCCCTCATTAGGGTATATAGGCATATTCTTAGCGATTTTTTCACCAAGCTTTACTTGCTTATGTGAAGGCATTTTATAGTAGTTATTTAACCAGTGAGAGAAAAAATATGCTCTATGATTCAAGTTGCTTTCTTGCCAGGAGGTACCAGGGAATATACTACTAAACAAATCAAAATCACTGTTAGAATAAAAAGGCTGCTTTTTAGTTTCTTCAATAAAAAAGCTATTGCTAATTTTTTTAGAGCTTACAAAGACTATTGGTGTATGGTATATATCTTTTCCAATCATTCTATAAGCTTTTTGATAGAGAGTATTGAGTATCTTTTCATTATACTTCTCAGCCATATTTTTACTATATGTTAGAAGGCATATTTGCTTAAAGTTAAAAAGAGCAATGATTATAGCTATCACTAATATAAGGCGTTTTTTATTAAAAACCTTATAACAAACAGTAGCTAGCATAGAAATACTTAGTGGTATTGAGAATAGTATTCTCAAAGGCATAGGTGATAAAAATATAATTGGTAATAATAATGGGGTTATTAAACCTATAAAAACTATTAAGCTATATAGTTTTCTTATTTTGAAAATTAGAGGTAGAATTACTATGTAGCATAAAGCATAAATAATAGTAAAGCGAGATTCAAAAATATTAAAAATATAGTCTACCAGTAGCTGAATACTTTTTAGAATTGAGTGATGTTTTGACCAACCATCAAAGAAGTTTGTTAAATAGTGCGATTTACTTATAAATAAATATATAATATGAGTTGTCAGAAAGTAAAAAAATAGACTTATAATAACTATAGAAAGTAAATATAAATTATACTTTAGGATTTGTTTTAAATTAAAGTTTGATTTTAAGCAGTTGAGTATTAGTACTACTATAGATCCCTCTAAAAAGTATATTAAAAATGATTGGTAAATACCTATTGAAAGAAATAAAAGCAAAATGCTTAAAATAAAGCTAAAGAAATTATTTTCTTTATAAAAGTATAATGATAAAAAGTATATTGAAATAGAAGTAAGTAGAAACCCTAATCCAATACCTATATTTTGATTTACAAAGTTTAGTTGAAAAATATATATTGGTGATACTAAATAAAATAGTCCAAAAATAATAGTTAGCTTTTTATCTGTATAAATTTTACTTAATACAACTATCCATATGATGTAAGAACAGAAAATAAGGCCTACAGCTAACAGAGAGTTAAAGTATGGTATGGGTACAGAGCCTGTTAACCAGACTAATATACCTAATATAGGTCTACCAAGTTTAAAAAATTGGACATTCAATGGATATAAGTATTGGCTATTTCCTAAACTATATGTTGCTAGTTCTGTATCTATAGAAAGGGTCCAGGAAAATATGAAATAAGCATATATCAATATTGTATAAATTGCAGATATTTTTATTACAGAATAGTTCTCTTGCAAAGAGATTTTAAAATCAGTTATTAACTGCTTCATTATGTTTTTATTTAATTATCTGTTTATCTGATTATACTACAATATAAGGTTAGTCAATTGAAAAAAGTTTCTACTTTTAAATTAATACTAAGAAACCACTTTAGCTATCTTCTAGCATACAGCATCAATATTTTATGATAATAGAAAGTTCTTAGTGAGAAGTGTTTACACTTTATCAACTATAGAATATAGTAGGAATATAGTGGTTATATGATTTTATTTTATGCAAAAAAATATACTCGTTTTAGGCGCAGGAGCTTGGGGCACAGCACTAGCTTTACAGCTTGCCTATAAAGGACATAATGTTAAGATAAGTTCTTGGAGAAAAGAGCATAATCAACAAATGTTAGAAGATAGTAATAATTTTAAATATCTTCCAAGTATAAAAAATTTTCCAGAAACATTAAGTGCGATACAAAACTGGCAAGATCATATAGGTAGTTTTGATGATATATTAGTAGCAACTCCAAGCTCAGGGTTTAAAAATATTATTTTAGAGCTTAGAGAAGCTATACAACCACATCAAAATATTATTAGTGCAACAAAAGGATTCTGTCATGATACTTATGCATTATTAAGTGAAATTGTTGGAAACATATTACCTGATGTAAAATTTGCATTATTAACAGGTCCTAGTTTTGCAAAAGAAGTTGCAAATAAGCTACCAACAGCAGTGGTAGTTGCATCAAAGGATATCGATTATGCAAAATATGCACAGCAGTTATTTAGTAATGAGAATTTTAGGTGTTATACAACTACAGATATTATTGGAGCTCAAGTTGGTGGGGCTGTTAAAAATGTTTTAGCTATAGCAGCCGGTGTTGCCGATGGCATGAAATTTGGTGTAAATGCTCATGCTGCTTTGATTACTCGTGGTCTTGCTGAGATCAAAAAGCTTGGACTTAAGCTTGGAGCAAACTCTGAAACATTTATCGGACTTAGTTGCTTAGGCGATCTACTTTTAACTTGTTCAGATAATCAGTCACGTAACCGAAGATTTGGACTTTATCTTGGCCAAGGAATGACTATTGAAGAGTCATTAGAGAAAGTAAATAACGTTGTCGAGGGTTATTCAACAGCAAAAGCAGTTTATAAGCTTGCTAAAAAACATGATGTCGACATGCCTTTAGTCTTTGCTGCTTATAAGGTTTTATACGAGTTTATTGAGCCTAGAGATATTGTTAAAGAATTGATGACTCGTCAATTAAAAAATGAGAACTAATATTTAACCACCAGCAACTTTTTTTGGTACATAGTCTTTGAAATTTGTTTGCTGCATTCTAACTCTTGTATTAAATGCGTAATCTCCAAATTTAATAAGTGGTTTCACAATAGTTGAGTTTTCCCATAAGCTATTTTCCTTAACTTTATCAAAAGAGTTAAGAGTTGAGCAAACTATTGCAAATACAAAGCTAAAACGCACTAAGGCAACAAAAAAGGCAAATATTGTATTTGAAAGACTTTCCTTTTCTTTATTGTTACGCAGAAATACTTTCATAATACCAAAGATTATTAGGTAAGCACCAAGCAGTACTAGTATGAAAGACACAATATATGCAATATTAGGATCTTCTATCAAAGAGTTTATATAAGCTACTTGTATTTTCTGAGCCAGAATTCCAGCAAGAACAACTGAGAAGATCATTAAAACTAATAATACTATATTTTTAAATAAACCTTTTACTGAAGCAAAAAGACTTAATACTAGAACTACTATTATTATTAAAATATCTAAAAAGTTCATATCTATTTACCCTGTTATTATATCCTTTATTTGATTTAGGTTAGTTATTCCAATAATTTCAATATCTTTTTGTGATAATGATTTTGATATATTTGCTTGAGGAACAACAATTTTTTTAAAGCCGTGTTTTCTAGCTTCATTTATCCTTTCTATGCCGTATGGAATGGGGCGAATTTCTCCAGATAAGCCAACTTCTCCCATTATCAGCATGTCATGAGGTATCTCTATTTCCTTGATACTTGAATAGATTATTAAAATAAGGGCTAAATCTATACTTGTTTCATTTATCTTGATACCACCAACAACATTTAAAAATACATCTTTGTCATATAAATCAATGTGCATATAACGTTGTATAACAGCTAAAATCATTGCTAGACGATTACTATCGATACCAACGCATAATCTTCTAGGAGGTTGATTAATATTTTTATCAACAACTAAAGATTGCAACTCAACCAATAGTGGTCTAGTTCCCTCCCATACAGAGACTATAACACTACCAACAAGATTTGTACGACCATTATTTAAAAATATTGCCGAAGGATTTTTAACCTCTTTCATGCCTTTATCAGTCATAGCAAATATACCAATCTCATTGACAGCACCAAATCTATTCTTAAGTGCGCGCATCATACGGTATCTACCATTATCTTGTGGCTCGATGAAAATTACAGCATCAACAATATGCTCTAAAACTCTAGGCCCAGCTACATCACCAGACTTTGTAACATGACCAACAAGGAAAATAGCTATTTCATGCTGTTTAGCAACTTGTGTGATATATGCTGTAGATTCTCGTACTTGTGATACTCCACCTATCATTGATTGAAGCTCAGGATTATACATGGTCTGAATTGAGTCAATAACTATAACTTCAGGCTTATGCTTGATAATATAATTAGAGATTTGCTCAATATTTGTTTCACACATTACCAATAACTCATCTTTAGGTAGATTAAGTCTTTCTGCTCTTAATGCGATCTGTTCTAAGGACTCTTCTCCACTTACATATAAGACTTTCTTACTTAAGGATAAAAAAGCCATTATTTGAAGTAAAATTGATGATTTACCAATGCCAGGGTCACCGCCAACTAAGGTTACCGAACCTCTAACTATCCCGCCACCAAGTACTCGATCAAACTCAGTGATACCGGTTGATGTACGAGAGTATTCTTTACCCTTTATATCAGAAAGTGCAGTAGCTTTTGAGATGCTTCCTGAAAATCCAGCTCTAGACTTTGGGGTTTTTTTAGTATCTACTTGAACCTCTTCAACTAATGTATTCCATTGATTACAACTATAGCATTGACCTTGCCAACGAGGTGAAGTAGCGCCACATTCTTGACAGATGAAAATAGTTTTTTGTTTTGACATAAAAAATTACTTTATTTTATAACCTAGTAGATATTTACTAACAACTCTTTCTGTTTCTGATGCATTAGGTCCTATAAACTGTATCATATAACGATATTGGTTAGTATTTTCTTCATTGGAGGAGCGAATACTTTTTGGGTATATAGATACTATTCGTGCTTCACAACCAACTTGCTCCTTAAGCTCTGTTAGAGTAATTGATACTCTAATGATGTCTCCAAGCTCAAAGACCTTATGTGAGTTTATTTCCATACCACCATCTTTAATTATTTTAAAATGGATATGATAAATTTCTTCGCGGTGATCAAAGGTATATTCTAGTTCTTCTTTGATATCTTCTTCACTATAATCTATGGTTATGCTACCTTCGACTATTTCATTTTCTAGGCTGTGATCTTCTGCTTTAGCTTCCTCTTCTTTTAGAGAGGAGTTTGTTGTTTTAACTTGCTCTTCATCTTGATCAAAATCATCCTCAAGTATTGATGGATCTAAGCCTTGACTTTCATCTAAATTAATCTCAATTACATTAACATTTTCATCTGAGTTATCATTATCCTCATCATCAATATCATATTCAGAAGCATCAGAATAATCAGATTCGTTTTTAAACTCATCATCACGATCATGGTCATTCGTAAGTTCACTATGTTTATCTTGTTGAGCTTTTTGAATTTTCTCACTAAAGATATCAGATCGAGAACTTTTCTTTTTAGTTTCTTCTTTATCATTGCCAGCATTTTTTTTTAGAAGATCTAATCGATTGCTCATTTTATACGCCTCTTTGATATCGACCTGAATATTTTATAACTAAAGTATATAATACTTGAAAGTAAGATAAGTATAAATATGGATAAATATTTATTATTAGATATCCAGTTAGATATTTCTATATGGTTGACGAATTTTAAGATAGCGTGACCAAATAAGTAGCCTAATGTTATATAGATAAAAGCCCATATAAAACTACTTAAAGCATCTAAGCTAACAAACTTTAGTTTACTAATATTACTTAGACCAACTATTAAAATAGTAACTGTCCTTAATCCGTATAAAAACCTAATACTAAGAATGGCTAGAGATTCATATTTTTCTAAAAATTTAGAGGATTTTTTAGCTTTATAGCTCCATGAAGCCTTTCGTTGAATAAGCTTCTTGCCAATAAACTTAGATAGGATGAATATAGTGTTATCATGAGCAATAGCTCCTAGAGTTGCCGCAATAATTACTAAGGGATAGCTAAATAGTGTAGCTGCAGTAGCGATACCAACCATAATTAGAAAGATCTCTCCCTCTACAAATACTGCCAAGCCTACAGCAAGATATCCCCAATGAAGTAAAAGACTCCAGAACTGTTGTTCACTCATGATTATTTCTTATAAGCTTTTGTAATTAATAGTTCATCTAATATAACTAATGCTAGCATAGCTTCAGCTATTGTAACCCCTCTTATACCTACACAAGGGTCATGTCTTCCTTTTGTTATAACAGTTGTGTCATTACCATCAGTATTTATACTTTTACCTGGTTGTAAGATACTTGAGGTAGGTTTGAAAGCTAGCTTTGCAGTTATATCTTGTCCTGTAGAGATTCCTCCAAGGATACCTCCTGCATTATTGGTTAAAAAGCCTTGTTCTTGTGTTATTTCATCGCGATGTTGACTGCCTCTTTGAGCAACACAGTCGAATCCATTTCCAATACTTACAGCTTTAACAGCATTTATACTCATTAGAGCATGGGCAATATTTGCATCAAGTCTATCAAAAACAGGTCTGCCTAATCCTGCATCTAGACCACTTGCAACAACTGTTACTTCAGCGCCTATTGAGTCACCTTCTTTACGGATTTTATGAATTAGCTTTTCACAGTTTCCAATAGCATTTTTATCAGCAATAAAAAAAGGATTTTCATTTATAAAGTCTTTTTCTTTAAAATCAATTTTTAAATTTCCTATTTGCGAGCAGTAGCCATAAATTTCGATACCATGGAGTTTTAGGATTTTTTTAGCTATAGCTCCAGCTGCCACACGCATTGCTGTTTCTCTTGCTGAAGATCTACCACCACCTCTATAGTCACGAATACCATATTTTTTAAAATATGTATAATCTGCGTGGCCAGGGCGGAACTTATCTTTTATTTCTCCATAGTCTTTTGATTTGTGGTCTTGGTTTTTTATAATTAAACCAATAGGAGTTCCTGTTGTTTTGCCTTCAAAGATGCCAGATATTATTTTAACTTCATCTGGCTCTTTGCGTTGAGTTGTAAACTTTGACTGTCCCGGCTTACGTCTGTCTAGTTCTATCTGAATATCCTCTTCGCTTAAGGGAATATTACTCGGGCAACCATCAATAATAGCAGCAAGAGAATCTCCATGACTCTCACCACATGTTGTTACTGTAAAAATTTTACCAAAAGTATTTCCTGACATGCTTAATAATAATAAATAGTTTATGAGCTTTATAATAACATAAATACTGTTTTTATTTTATCGGTATATGGGTCTGATTTTATAAGCTTTAGGTATATGGTTAAAATATTTGAATATGTTTGAATATAATAAAAGTTAAAATTATCATCAAAGATTTAATTATTGCAGGGATTATTAGTATTAAGATACCATTATAAAAAGCTTTTCTATATCCTATTAGAAAGGTAAGTCGACAAAATCCACAAGTAATTATTATAAGATGAGCAATGATTATCCAGCTAAATGTAATCCATAGGTTTTCAGTTGAAAAAAGTGATAATTTCTTTAAAAAGTAAAAACAGACTGCAACGACAAGAAAGCCAATAATGTATCCTCCAGTTGGACCAAATAAAACTCTCACTCCTTTAGAATTATCTGAGAATATAGGTAACCCAAGAATACCTAGGCTTACATACGTAAATATGCTTAACAGTAATATCCATGATGGCGAAAATAAAATAATAATTCCAATTGCATATGTTTGTAGAGTTATAGGCATTGTCAGTGATTTTATATGGATACTTATTTTAGAACATAAAATTAATAAAAATAATGATAAGAAAAAATAAACAATATTATGATATAACAAAATAGTCACCTTTTTTACTTAAAATAAATATTTGATATTAGGTCTAATTAATTTTTCGAATTTTTATAATATATTTTTTGAATTAAAAGAATTGCTACTACAGGTAAGATTGAGCCGGCATTAATTTTATATACATTATCCCAAGAGAAAAATATACAGCTAGATAGATATAGGCAAGTACCAATTAAAGCTATAATTATAAAGGTTAAGCTATATCCATCGGCTCTCTTTTGCTGATAGTTTTTATATATTTGAGGAAACCAAAAGAAGATACTTATAGTAAAGCCAATATATTGTGCAACTTCATATACAATTGCTGAATTTGAGCCCATTGCAAGCATTGCGATCGCAAAGCATAATATAAAAAGAAAATTGGCTTGTTCAGGGACTTTTTTTGACAAAAAAGTAATTTGTATTTGTTGTATACAGACCCCAAGTAGATAAAGTACAGCAACGACAGCATATTGCCATTTATATCCACACCCAATAGTTATAACCATATCACATAATACCGAAACAAAAATTGCAAATTGAGATAAGATGCTTATATTTGATAGCCTTTCCCTGTGTCTCATATTATGTATGATCTGAGGCACATACTGTATTGAGTATGCAAAAAAACCAGTGTTTAGAATTATAGTTCCAACAAGTTCCTTAGTGATAATAGTAACCTCAATCTAAGTAAGTGGCTTATTAATATTATATAAGCTTTTTATTAAATATATTATCTTTATTTTAATTTTTATTAAAAAGATATAGATATGCACCATAGCCATCTTTTTTTATATCTTCTTTAGGTATAAACTTAAGAGCAGCTGAATTCATACAGTACCTTTTACCAGAAGGTTTGGGACCATCATTAAATACATGGCCTAAATGAGAATTACCGTATTTAGATAAAACTTCTGTTCTATTCATAAACCAACTATTGTCACTCTTTGTAATAATAAAAGATTTATTAATAGGTTTTGTGAAGCTAGGCCAACCTGTTCCTGAATTGTATTTGTTTGTTGAACTAAACAGAGGCTCTCCTGAAACAACATCTACGTATATGCCTTGTTTATGGTTATTCCAATATTTATTATGAAAGGCTCTTTCTGTACCACCTTTTTGAGTTACATAGTATTGTAACTTACTAAGCTTACTTATTGCTTCTGATTTATTATAGTTTTGCCATTTTGGAGTTTCAGATATGCCAAGTATTGGAATTACTAGTATTAATAAGGCTAAAAACTTCTTCATATAAACATAATATAATAGTATGAGTGAATACTTTGATTCTAACATAATCAGCATATGGATCGAGAAGTTAAAACATTAAATATTTTTTAGATTAGCAACCTTTAACATGGATTATATTTATAAATATTTGTATCATGATTAATGTGTATATTTAATATGTTGGAGGTATACATGGTTGTAGATAAACCTTATAGAATATTAGGCTTAGTAGTAGCTTTAGTCTTATTGTCAGGTTTTTCTTTTTTTAAGGAAAAATCTTATGATCTTAATCATGATGATGAGTTGATCGTGCATATGAAAAGTACCCAAACAAAAAAAGCAGTAGGTACGGTTACAATATCACCATATATACAAAATGGTAAGCAAGAAGGGATGTTAATAACACCACACTTATATAATCTGTCGAAATCTAGCACTCATGGTATGCATATTCATATCAATCCAAGTTGTGATGATAATGGCAAGGCTGCAGGAGGGCATTGGGATCCGCAACATACTGGTAAACATTTAGGGCCATATGATGAGAATGGTCATAAGGGTGATTTACCTGTTCTTGTTGTTAATCCAAATGGTACGGCGACTAAGCCTGTTTTAGCACCGAAGCTAAACTCTTTAGAGGAGCTTGAAGGGCATAGCTTAATGATCCATGAGGGCTCTGATAATTATTCAGATAGTCCTAAGCCTCTTGGTGGAGGAGGCAATAGAATGTGGTGCGGAATTATTTCGGATTAATTATATGTATCATGATTCATGGATTCGCTTGAGTTTTTTTATTGGAATATTCTTAGTAGTGTCTTTATGGGAGCTTATTGCTCCTATGAGGAAATTGAAAATTTCAAAGAAAAAACGTTGGGTCAATAATTTAGTATTAGTAGTATTAAATACTTTAGTGCTTAGAATTATTTTTCCAACCACAGCTGTTGGAGTTGCATTACTGTGTAATGAATATGGTTTGGGTGTACTTAATATATTTAGTATACCTTTATGGTCTAAGATTATTATAGCTTTTTTAGTTTTAGATTTTACTATATATATTCAACATGTATTATTTCACTATTTGCCTTTATTATGGAGATTTCATAAGGTTCACCATGTTGATTTAGATTATGATGTTACTACAGGTTTACGTTTTCACCCTGTTGAAATTATCCTATCAATGTTAATCAAGTTTGCTGCAATATGTTTTATTGGGGCTCCAGTGTTAGCAGTGATTATTTTTGAAATTACCTTAAATGGTTTAGCCTTGTTTAATCATGGTAATATTAGGCTCTTTAAAAGCTTAGATATTTTTTTAAGATTTTTTATAATTACTCCTGATGTTCATAGGGTGCATCATTCAACAATACCTTCTGAAACTAATTCAAACTTTGGCTTTAATTTAATCTTTTGGGATAAGCTTTTAGGTACTTATAAAAAGCAACCTAAAAAAGGCTATATGTTGATGGATATTGGTTTAGACCAGTACAAAGATTCTAATATTACTCAAAGCCTTAAAAATATGCTCAAAATGCCTTTCACACGTTAGGTATTGAATATGCATATAAGCTTGAATTGTGAATTAATTTCATTAATAATAATGTTTGATCGTTTTTTATAATAAAAAGGTAAAAATAATGTCTACAATAAATGAAATAGGTAAAATTTATGAGCGCCCTTGGGGAACTTACCAAACAATTAATTTTACAGAAAAAAGCCAAACTAAAATCATAACGGTAAAACCTAAAGGCCAACTCTCTTTACAAAAACATTTTAAGAGAGCTGAGCATTGGGTCGTTGTGACAGGTAAACCAACTATAACAGTTGATGATAGTGTTAAAGAATATAACGTTGGTGAGCATATATTTATCCCTAAAGAAGCTGTACATAGATTAGAGAACTTTACGGATAGTGATATTCAAATTATTGAGGTTCAAGTTGGTGATTATCTTGGTGAAGATGATATCGTACGTTTAGAAGATATCTATAAGCGTGACTAATTTCTAAAAAAATACTAAAAAAAATATTTATTCTATACTCCTTCATTTAAAATAGTTATTGAATTTACATTTTAATAATAGGAGTATCTCTATGGCTATAAAATCAAAAGCAGCTGTTGCATACAAGGCAGGCCAACCATTAACTGTTGAGATGGTAAATGTTTCACTACCTAAAGATAATGAGGTTTTAATTGAAGTTAAAGCAACCGGCATTTGCCATACAGATGCATTTACTTTATCAGGTGCTGATCCTGAAGGACTATTTCCAGCAATATTAGGTCATGAAGGAGCTGGTGTTGTAGTAGAGGTTGGTAAAAATGTTACATCTGTGAAGCCAGGTGATCATGTGATTGCTCTGTATACTCCCGAATGTAGAGAGTGTGAATATTGTTTAAATCCAAAAACTAACTTATGTCAAGCAATTAGAGAAACTCAAGGAAAAGGTTTGATGCCTGATGGTAGTTCTAGGTTCACTACGCATGATGGCCAAGAGATATTTCATTATATGGGGTGCTCTACATTTTCAAATTACACAGTGCTACCAGAAATAGCAGTAGCTAAAATTCGTAAAGATGCACCTTTAGATAAAGTTTGCTATATAGGTTGTGGTGTAACAACAGGAGTAGGGGCTGTTGTTAAAACTGCAAATGTTGAGGCTGGCGCTAGCGTGGTTGTATTTGGTTTAGGTGGAATTGGTTTAAATGTAATACAAGGAGCTAAACTCGTCGGAGCTGGACAAATAGTTGGAGTTGATCTTAATAATGATAAAAAAGAGCTAGCAGAAAAGTATGGTATGACAGATTTTGTGAATCCAAATGAGATTGATGAGGATCTTGTTCAGCATCTAATCCGCCTAACTGGTGGAGGAGCAGACTATAGTTTTGAGTGTATTGGTAATACAAAAGTTATGCGCCAGGCCCTAGAATGTGCTCATAAAGGTTGGGGGCAAAGTGTAATAATAGGTGTTGCTGGAGCTGGCCAAGAAATTAGTACCAGACCATTTCAACTTGTAACAGGGCGCACATGGAAAGGCTCTGCCTTCGGTGGTATGCGTGGAAGAACTGATGTACCAATGATTGTTGATTGGTATATGGATGGCCGTATAGATATAGATAATCTTATAACTTCAAATATTAAAATTGAAGATATCAATAAAGGATTTGAGAATATGCATAACAATATCAGAACAGTTGTTAGTTTTTAGGCTTGTTTATTAAGAAGTTTCTATATTTAGTTCTATATTTAATTTTTTTCAGAAAGTTTAGATCAATTATGAAATTGGGATGTGATTCTACGATTTAATCGTAGAATCTAGAAAATAAATTACTTATTGTTATAAGCTTTAATAGCTTTTTCAAGAAGCTCTAAGGCTCTCTTAAGAGACTTTTCTTCTAAGATATATGCGATTCTTACTTCATCTTTACCAAGTCCTTTTGTGGCATAGAAATCAGCTGCTGGAGATATCATAACTGTTTCTTTGTTATCTTCAAAGTCAGTTAGTAACCATAGGGCAAATTTCTCAGCATCATCAATAGGAAGTTTTGCAACCACGTAAAAAGCACCAGTTGGTTTTTCACAAAGTACATTTTCCATTTTAGAGAGAGCTTCAAAAGTTACATCTCTTCTTTTTTCATACTCAGTATTTACCTCTTTTAAATACTCTTCAGAAACTTCATAAAGAGCCGCAGAGCCAATTTGCTCTAGTGTTGGCGCACATAGCCTAGTTTGGCAAAGTTTAGTTACTTGAGCTATAAAATCTTTGTTCTTAGAGCAAAGAGAGCCAATCCTTGCACCACAAGCGCTATAACGTTTAGAAACTGAATCAACTATTATTACTCTATCCTCAACGCCTTTGATATTGCCAAAAGAAGTACAAGTAAGTCCATCATACGTAAATTCACGATATACTTCATCACTTATAATAAATAGATCCTTCTCTTTAGCAACTTCAGCTAAAGTCTCAAGTTCTTCTTTAGTATAAACAACACCCGTTGGATTTCCTGGGTTTGAAATCATAATTGCACGAGTTTTATCTGTAACACAAGCTAAGATTTCTTCTTTTGATGGTAAATGGAATCCTTCTTCAGCTTTTGTTGTGATTGGCTTAATAGCTACATCAACAGCTGTAGTAAAACCATTGTAGTTTGTATAAAAAGGTTCTGGTACAAGTATTTCTTCACCAGCGTTACAAGTTGCAATTGCTGCAAATATAAGAGCTTCTGAACCACCATTTGTGATTAAGATTTCATTTTCTGCAAAATCCATATCAAATCTTTTGTAGTATTTTGATATTGCTTTGATTAGGCTAGGTTCACCATTTGCTACCGAGTAAGCAATAGTTTCTTTATCATAAGCTCTAATAGCATCCATAAATTCACGAGGTGTTTTAATATCTGGCTGACCAATATTTAAGTGGTAAACTTTTTTACCTTCTTTTTCAGCTTGGATTGAATATGGCACTAACTTACGAACTGGAGAGGCTTGCATTGCCTGTACTCTTTTTGATAATTGCATTTTCTTGATCCTATATTTTGTTGGGTTTTACATATTGAATTATAATATATTTTTATCTATTAAAGAAAGGCTAATAAATTATATTTGTTGACAAAACTTGTATAAAATTAGGCTAGAATATATATTAGTTATGTTCAATAAAAAATAACTGATCATTTATGTTATTACATTTATCTATAAAAAACTTTGCGATTATAAAATCTACAGAAATTGATTTTAAAAGTGGTATGACAGTTTTAACAGGCGAGACTGGTGCAGGTAAGTCAATTTTACTTGATGCCTTAAGCTTTGTTCTTGGAGCAAGGCTTGAAAAGACATTTTTACATGATGAGCAAGTTACAGAAGTATCAGCTACTTTTTGCATAAAAGATAACCAAAAAGCAAAGCGGCTTCTAGATGAACTTTTTATTGATTATGAGAATGATGAATGTACTTTTAGACGTGTCGTTAATAAGTCAAAACAAAGTCGTTTATTTATAAACGGTAGTGTGGTTAAGGCAGCAGATGTTAAAGAAGTATCAGATAAGTTAATAAATATCTATAGTCAAAATTCACATCAAGACTTGTTAGACCCAAAGTCACAGTTAAGCTTACTAGATAGTTTTGCAAATAATGATAAGCTATTAAATGATGTTTCAGAGTCTTTTTATCAACTACAAAAAATGAATGCTCAAATAAAAGAGCTACAAGAGTTAGTTGAAAGTCAAAATAGTCAGCGAGAATTACTTGAGTATAAGTTAGAAGAACTTATTTCCTTAGAGTTAGATAAAAATGAGTTTGAAGAGTTATCTCAAAAGCAAAAGAGTTTGTCTAGTGTCGATGATATTAGCTATAGTTTAAATCTTATATCTAGTTTAATCTATGATGAAGAAACAAATATAACAGCTATGCTAAGTGAGCTTGAAAAAGAGTCTTTAAAGTTAGAAGGAACTAGTTTTAGTAATCTACAAGAGTTAATATCTCAGACAAAAGTATATGCCCAAGAAGCTTATCAAGAAGCTCAAAATAAATTAGATGCATTAGAACAAGATCCTGAAGAACTTGCAAAGATAGAGCAAAGAATGAGCGAAATATACGATCTTGCACGTAAGCATAAGGTAGAGCCAAGTTATTTGTATCAATATATTGAAGAATTACAAACTGAGCTTGAGAGTTTTGCTAATGAAACTACAAGATTAAATGAACTTGAGGAAC
This sequence comes from Francisella sp. 19X1-34, assembly GCF_041102755.1. Classification (NCBI taxonomy): domain Bacteria; kingdom Pseudomonadati; phylum Pseudomonadota; class Gammaproteobacteria; order Thiotrichales; family Francisellaceae; genus Francisella; species Francisella sp. 19X1-34. The sequence continues at coordinate 1,544 of NZ_JBGCTX010000005.1, read as the reverse complement.
AAAAGCAAGGTTTAGAACAAAAGTATAATGAGTATGCAGCTAAGCTTAGTAATGCTCGTAATAAAGCAGCAAAAGAGTTTTCAAAACAAGTTGAGAAAAATATTCGTTCATTAAATATTCCTAAAGGTAGTTTTATTGCACAGTTAGTAAAAGCTAACTCAAATACACCAAGAGGATTTGATGAGTGTCAGTTTATGATCAATTTTAATCTTGGAGAAGAGCTTGCACCTGTTAAAAAAGTAGCTTCAGGTGGTGAGCTAAGTAGAATAGGTCTATCAATTCAAGCTGTTTCTGCTGAGAAACGCTCATATCCGACATTAGTCTTTGATGAGGTTGATGTTGGTATTTCTGGAGCAACAGCTGAAATAGTTGGCCGACTTTTGAAGAAGCTTTCTGGAAAGTTACAAGTCTTATGTATTACACATCAGCCTCAAGTTGCTGCACAAGGCCAAACACATTTACACGTAAGTAAGAAGTACCTCAAAGATACAACAGAATCAAAGATTATAGAGCTTAGTTATGATCAGCGTGTATCTGAGATAGCAAAAATAGTAGGGGGCGTAGATATTTCAGAAAATACTCTTAAGCATGCAAAAGAGCTTTTAGGAGAAGTTTAACTTCTAATTATCAAAAAGTATTGGGACATGTGCTTGGCACATTACTAGTTGTTAGGTCTGAAGCATTACTGTTATATGCACAGGACCACTCTATTGTAGTATTACCATTTACAGAACCAATAAACCTAATGGTATCATTTGCGCTACTAAAGACATCCGGAGAAGTTTGGCTTAGGTTTATTTCAATAGTGCCTCCAGAAGTTGAACCATTTATTACGGAAATCCCCGTAGGTATATTTGCGAAAGTTATGTTGGAGATATTATCACCCTCATTTAAGTATTCACTAATTTGTGTTTTTACATTTCCTATTATTGATATCGAATCAATAATTGCTGCTCGCTCTTTATAGTTTGAGTAAAGAGGAATTGCAATAGCTGCTAAAATAGCAATGATAGTAATTACAACCATTAGTTCAACCAGTGAGAAACCTCCTTTGCTTTTTGTTTTCATCACTTCATTCCTTACATAATTTTTCAAATATCTAAAGAAATAAAATTCTTTAGATACTTTTAATTATAAATATAAAAATAGTTTGATCAATAGTATTTTTGAATATAGTTGAGAGATTTTGTAAAATAAAAACTAATTTATTTTTAGAGGTATTTTTTGATTGAAGTATTCTTAAAGAAGAATGAATCTTGTAAATAAAATTCTTATTATAATTATTGTGAAAGCATCTTGACAGCTTGTAGGAAATTAGAATGTCATCAATAGTAGCTATGTAGCTGATTTTCTTCAATCCCAATTGACTTTAGTGCCATCTGTAGTACTAACAAGATTAAACTGAACTGTACCATCATACACTAATTTATTCGAAGAGTCATTCAAAGAGTAATCTTAGCGTAAAGTTAACCTCAGTTCGGAATTAAAAGCATTGTAAATTAAGGGTTTAGTAGTGTTTTTAGGTTAAAATAAGCGAAAAACCG